>CACZSG010000112.1 GCA_902783665.1 uncultured Lachnospiraceae bacterium
ACCGATTCCGGCGGTCTCACCGGAGACATCCAGTTCTACATCTGTAATAGAAGATTCATCGAAAGTAGCGGTAACCGTGACATCGCTTTCCATACCCTGTGCGGAAGCGGTGTAGGTGCCCGGTGTATAGGAACCGGAGGGAGCAGCAGCGGCTGTACCGGCAGCTTCGCCTGCGGAAGCACCCTCAGTTTCTGCGGCTTCGGTTTCTGCGGCACCTTCTTCAGCTGCCGGGGCAGCTCCGGAAGAAGCCTGGGCAATACAGTCATCCAGAGCAGCTTTCAGTGCGTCGGAAGTAATGGTGGCACCGGCTACTCCGTCAACAGCGGAAGACTGAGCGGCAAGGAACTGCTGGATCATTTCGTCGCCGATATCGGCACCGATACCAGCGGTCTCGCCGGAGACATCTACCATCATATTTGTAATGCCGGATTCGTCAAAGGTACATGCCACGGTCACATCACTGTCAATACCGGCTGCTTTTGCCGTGTAAAGACCGGGAGTATAGGCAGCGGGCTCGGGCTGAGTCCAGATTTCCTCCAGACCTGCCGCCTGGGCGATACAGCTGGCCACAGCGCTCTTGATGGCGTCAGAGGTGATGGTCGCACCTGCCACACCGTCGATCTCGGTGCCCTGGGCTTCAAGTACTTTTGATACCATTTCGTCTTCGATATCTGCGCCGATTCCGGGAGTTTCGCCGGAAACATCGGCCGACATTTCAACGATTCCGTTTTCATCGATCGTGCAGGTTACCAGAACATCACTGGAAATACCTGCGGCAACAGCCTGATAAGTCCCGGGTGTCAGCGTAAGACCTTCAACAGAGGTTACGGCTGAGACTTCCGTTCCCGCGCCGTCCGATTCAGACGGCACCTTGTAGTCCTTTGCGGAAAGAACCCCAAGGCTGGCCAGAGCAATTCCACCCGCAGCAACACCTTTTGCAAGGGCTTTGCGGGAAATAGATCCGTTTGCCATTGTTATATTCCTTTCTTAATTTAATACCGGCCGGCCTTTGGTCCGGACGGAAGATGAACAGTTACATATAAAAATTACGGTACATGAAAGCATAGCAAAGCAGAATCCGTAACTTTAAGCTATTGAGTTTCCTGTGAATCGGCCGTTTTCTTTCTTCCTGAAATGATGGTGCAGAGAATGATGCTCAGCTCAAAAAGTCCAAGCATGGGAATTGCCACCATGACCTGTGATACGATATCCGGCGGTGTAATAACTGCCGCGACGAAAAAGATCCCGACAATAATGAATTTACGCCCTTTTCTGAGCCACACGGGATTCAGCAGACCCATGGCAGTTAAAACAACGCATACCACAGGCAGTTCAAAAACAAGTCCCATCACAGTAAATATTGTTAGAAGAAAAGCCATGTAGTTCTGCACGCTGATAGAAGCGGTGATGCCACGTCCCGTGCTCAGCCCGATCAGGAACCGCAGCATGAACGGAAACATGATCTTGTAAGCGAACAGGACACCCAGAACAAAGAAGAGCAGGCCAAAAATAAGTGCGGCGAGAAAAAGTCCGTTTTCATTCTCTTTCAGTCCGGGCTGGATAAACGCCCAGATGTTAAAAAGAATGACAGGAAGAGTGAAGATGGCTCCGGCCAGCATGGCTACAGAAAAGTACTGGAGAAGAAGTTCCTGAGGTGAGAGATATACATATTCATAACCATACTGTTTTCCGAGACCGGTCAGATTGTCGACGATCTCCGGGGCAAAATGCATGCCTAAAAGAAAAAAGACGACCAGACAGATAATGCAGACGACGATTCGGCTGCGAAGCTCTTTCAGATGTCCGGAAAGTGTCATGGTCTTATCGTCGGACCGGTTCGTTTTATTATGCTTCAGCGATGCCATCAGTCCTCCGAATCAGATTTGTCTTCTTTTGTTTCTTCTTTTTCTTCCATGCCGCTGCGGAAGTTTTTGACACTTTTGCCGAACATTTTGCTAAGCTTGGGGATCTGGGTAGGTCCGAAAAGAACAACGACGATGGCAAGAATAACGAGAAGCTCCGTAGTTCCCAGTTTCATATTTATAATACCTCCTAAAAATGATACATGCACATCCGGTTATATGACAACCTGATGATCAAACCTGTATTTCCGGATGATCGGCAGATTGTACGTCTGTCGGCACTTCTCCGCTGCCGGAGCCGGTAAGGGTTTCGCCGGAAGCAGCTACGGCCTGGCCTGAAGGCTTAGATTCATCAGATACCGTTTGCACGGCGGGAGCAGCTTCGACAGCAGCCGCCTGAGCGGATGATGAGGAAGATTTCCCGATGCCTTTCAGCGATTGCTGAATCTCGTTCAGGTTGCCTTTTACCTCTTTTTCAAGATCGGTAACAGGCTGCATGGCTTCTTTCAACGGACGCTGCGCTTCTTCAAGGGGCTCAACGACACTTTCACGTATTTCTTTTGTTGCTTCATCAGAGAATTTTCTGAACTGCGCAAGCGCCTGGCCGAACTTTTTAGCATAATATGGAAGCTTGTCGGGGCCTATGACAACGAGCGCCACAATAAAGACCAAAAGAAGTTCTTGTATGCCGATCTTCATAATCTGTACCCTCCCTTCTGGTTTCTGATCCGCCGAAAAAACACGGTAAAATCCGTTGCGGCAGGGCATTTATACCTTTTGTTAAAATGCACAATAAACCTATAATAGAATACCAGTTTTTACTGGTGCTTTCAAGGGTAAATCTGTTTGGCCGCAATAAAAAAGTAAAGAATTTTGTGCAGAATCCATATTGATTTCGATAGCCTGCTGAACTATAATCTGCAGTCGTTAAATGAAAGGGAGGTAGATGATTCATGAAGGAATGCCTGATCAGGCTGAACGGAATTGACTCGGTAAAACGTTTTGTAGATATACTGAAAAATGCGGATGGTGATTTTGAACTGGTTTCAGGAAAATATGTCATCGACGCAAAATCCATTATGGGGATCTTCAGTCTGGATCTGACAAAACCAATGGAGCTTCGTGCTGAGAAGGGGTATATACCGGATACGGTGATACCGTTTGTTGTGTAAGACTTCCATTTTGAGATGAGCTGGTATTTTCGAAGTGTATGTGCTTCAAAATGAGCGTGTCATTTTGAAGCGTATCTGTCGGATCTTCCGTGTCTGTCTGCCAGAGTTGACATATTACTGATAATGCGATATATTAAGAATGTATATATAAATTGTTAACTATTGTTATGCGGATTAAATATATCCGTGCTCAGACAGATATATAAGGAGGAAATATGCCAGAAAGAAGGCGAAAACGCTGGCTTCCGGTTCTGCTCCTGCTCCTGCTTTTTGCCTGTGGAATTGGGACTGCCCGTCCGCTTGCGGTAAAGGCATCCGCGCTTACGGAGGCTAAAGAAGTATCAGGCGGAAAATGGGTCAAATCTTCTTCCGGATACATGTACAGGTATTCGAACGGTACCTATGCAAAGAATGTATGGCTCAAGATCTCCGGGAAGATCTACCGCATCAATGAAAAGGGGATTCTCTGTAAGGGCTGGTTTACCTGGAACAAGCATTATTACTATGCGGACAAAAACGGAAGACTTCTTTATAAAAGAGTCCTTACCATTGGGTCAGACAAATATTATCTGAACGCAGACGGGACCAGGGCGACAAAACAGTGGCAGAAGATCAGTGGGAAATACTATTACTTCATGTATAACGGCAAACTGGCAAAGAACTGCTTTGTCGGGGAGTACTTTGTAAACGCTAAGGGTGTCATGCTTCGCAGCTCCTGGCTGAAAAAAAGCGGGAAACGATATTATTTCGCCGCAAACGGGAAGCGGCTGAAAAAGACCTGGTTCAAGTACAAGAACAAGTTCTATTATTTCAAGGCGGATGCTACCATGGCCGCGAAACAGTGGATCAGGACTTCAAAGGGGTACCGTTATGTGAAGGCAGACGGCACCATGGCCCTGAAACAATGGATCAAAACATCCAAAGGCTACTATTATGTGAATGCCTCCGGATATAAAATGACGAACTGCATTGTCGGAGGATATTATCTGGACAAGACCGGCCTGCGCACGGTGAAGCCTTTCAAGGGCGAGAGGATCTTTGTAGGAGATTCAAGAATCGTCGGAATGGAAAGTGCGGCGTGCAGCAAGACACAGGATCTGTGCATTGCCAAGGTCGGTATGGGATATTCCTGGCTTGAAAGTACTGCAGGTCCGCTGCTGAAACAGTACCTGAACATCAACCCGGATGTGAAGGTGATCCTTGCCATGGGCGTAAACGATGTACAGGGAAATGTGAACAAGTATATTGCGTACTACAGGAAACTTATTGCTGCCTATCCGAAGACACAGTTTTACTTCCTGTCAGTCAATCCTGTGATAGAAAAGCAATGGCCCAGTGTTAAGAATTCCTGGATCGAGGCGTTTAATGAAAAAATAAAAGCAGCTTTTCCGGACAGATATATAGACTGCTATACCTACATGGTGAAAAAGAAGTTCAAGACCACGGACGGACTCCATTACGCGGCCACCACCTATCAGGCAATCTATAAATTTATCCTTACGAAGCTGGTTTAAAAAAGTCCGGGCTTTTATCCCGGACCGAATTTCAGAAAAATATCGAAAGGCCTGCCGTTCATAAACGGCGGGCTTTTTTATAGTTATTGTTAAAAGTCTGTTCACTGCAGGTGAAGTAATCAACGGAAACATGGTAGATCTCCGATAAGTTTGCCAGAACAAGAACATTCGGTTTCCTTTTGCAGTTCTCATAGTTTCCGTAAGTCTGTCTCTCCATATGAAGCAGGGAAGCCACCTCCTTCTGTGTCAGGCCGGCGCTTTCCCTCAGCTTTCTCATTCGGTTTGCGATGATTTGATCTGTCATACTAGTCCTCCATTTCTGCTGCGCAGTGAAAGAAGTATCTACTGCACATACACAATATATCTAACATATATTAGAAACGAATGGAAGAAAAAGCAACAGAATGAATCATATTTATATTTGCGATTTGGTTACATTCTGCAGGCTCATATAAGAATTGTGATACTCCTGACGATACGTCACATCTTCCCCGAACCAGTCGGGCGGCGTGAAATGATCGGCTGCTTCCATGGAAGGAAACTCTACTTCGATCAGGATAAGTCCGCTGAAGTCTCTCTCAAAGACATCCACTTCCGCGACCAGTGCTTCGTCTGTGTTTTCAAGCGGAATACGGTATCTGGTTTTTTCGATGATCCTGCCGTCACATTTTCCGAGAAGATGATCCCAGGAATCCTTGTTCAGCGGAAGGTTGTATTCTTCCCTTGCAAGCATTCCGGAGCCTTTGTAGGTAAGAACATAGGAATCGCCCTCGCGTCGTATACGTATGACGGGATCTGTGTTCAGATAGGCCTGGACCATATGCATTCCCTGCAGGGATACAAGGCGGTCCGCCAGGCGGGAGGGGTCTGAAGGAAGGTATTTGCGCTCGATTTCCATCTGAAGGTCTCCTTTCCTGCTTTACTTTTGATTTTTTTCAGTATATCATCAATCTGGTAATGTGCGAAGCAGAAAATGGAAGCCGGCACCGGCCGGTATTGAATTCGGAAAGGAGAGGCTGCCACGTCGCGGCCGGGATGATGCAATGGAAAAAGCTTATCTGTTTCTTGCGGACGGTTTTGAAGAAGTAGAAGGACTCACCGTGGCAGACCTGCTTCGGAGAGCAGAAGTACCTGCAGTAATGGTTTCAATTACCGGGAAGAAATCCATCACGGGAAGCCATGGTATCAAAACAGAAGCGGATGCGCTGTTCGAGGAGACGGCATTTGACGACGGAACCGTCTTCATTCTTCCGGGGGGAATGCCCGGGACAACTGCTTTGAAGGAACACGGCGGTCTTCAGCAGCTGCTCTGTGATCAATTCGAAAAAGGAAAACGGATCGCGGCGATCTGTGCGGCGCCGACCGCTCTGGGCCGGTTCGGCATTCTGAAAGGAAAGAAAGCAACCTGCTATCCGGGACTGGAAGACGGACTGACGGGCGCGGAGCCTGTTCAGGATCCCGTTGTGACCGACGGCAGTGTGACTACCAGCCGCGGCGTGGGAACAGCCATTCCTTTTGCCCTCGAGCTGATCCGGCTTCTGTGCGGCAGCGAAAAGGCAGACCGGATCGCAAATTCTATCGTATTCCGGAAATGATAAACATAAAAATAAGAAAAGTGAGATAAAAAAAGGTAGCAATTTGCATTTCCGTGTGATATACTGTCTCAATGACTGTGTATGTGCTAAATCATACAACTTCACGAAGGAGGACAATTCACAATGGCTGTACAGCTTGAAAAACTTGAAAAGAATATGGCGAAGCTTACCATAGAGGTTCCCGCTGAGGAATTTGAAAAGGGACTTCAGAAGGCATATCAGAAAATGAAGAACCGGATCCAGGTCCCGGGCTTCCGCAAAGGAAAAGCACCGCGCAAGATGATCGAAAAAATGTACGGCGCTGCTATTTTCTATGAAGATGCAGCCAATGAAGTGATCCCCGAAGCCTATGAAAAGGCCGTTTCAGAGTGTGAGGAAATCATCGTTTCCCGCCCCGACATTTCCGTTGAACAGATCGAGGAAGGAAAACCCTTCATCTTTACAGCAGAAGTTGCGCTGAAACCGGAAGTGACACTCGGAGAGTACATGGGCCTGGAAGTCGAGAAGGCTGAGGCTTCCGTATCCGAAGAGGATGTGGACAGAGAGATCGACAGACAGCGCGAGAACAACGCAAGAAACGTTGATGTGACAGACCGTCCCGTACAGCAGGGCGATATCGTAAAACTTGATTTTGAAGGCTTTGTTGACGGCGTTCCGTTTGAAGGCGGAAAAGGAACGGACTATCCGCTTACCATCGGTTCCGGCAGCTTTATCCCCGGTTTTGAGGATCAGCTTGTCGGTGCTGCAGCCGGAGAAGAAAAAGAAGTCAACGTTACTTTCCCGGAGAACTATCAGGCTGCTGAACTTGCCGGCAAAGCTGCAACCTTCAAATGCGTGGTAAAAGAGATCAAGGAGAAGGTCCTTCCGGAAGCAGATGACGAATTCGCACAGGATGTTTCTGATTTTGACACCATCGCTGAGTACAGAGATGATATCCGCGCAAAACTTCTTGAGACAAAGACAGCTGAAGCCAAACAGCTCAAGGAGACCCGTGTTGTCGCCAAGGCAGTCGAGAATGCTCAGATGGATATTCCGGAAGCCATGATCGAAGACCAGGTCAGCAGAATGGCAGAGGACTTCAGAAGAAGGATCGAAGCTCAGGGCCTTACCTTCGATCAGTATGTTCAGTTTACAGGCATGACTCCGGAACAGTTGACGGATCAGATGAGACCTGAAGCGGAGACGAGGATCAAGAACAGCCTGGTGCTTGAAGCAATCGCGAAAGCCGAGAATATCGAAGCTTCCGAAGAGAAGGTGGAGGAACGCCTCTCTAAGATGGCTGAATCCTATAAGATGGAGCTGGATAAACTGAAAGAGATCTTCCAGGGTGCAGATCTTGAACAGCTCAAGGCT
>CACZSG010000113.1 GCA_902783665.1 uncultured Lachnospiraceae bacterium
ATCTGGCAGGAGGAAAGAAAATGTTAGAAGAACTCAAAAAACGCGTGTATGAAGCCAATATGCTGCTTCCGAAATACGGCCTGGTAGTTTTCACCTGGGGCAATGTCAGCGAGATCGACCGTGAGACCGGCATCTTTGCCATCAAACCCAGCGGTGTGGATTATGATAAACTGACACCGGACGACATGGTTCTGGTAGACCTGAACGGCAACAAGGTGGAAGGAAAGTACAATCCGTCTTCCGATACCCTGACCCATGCAGAACTGTACAAGGCTTTTGACAAGATCGGCGGCGTGGTTCATACTCATTCTCCGTGGGCAACCAGCTGGGCGCAGTCCGGAAGAAATATCCCCTGCTACGGAACCACCCATGCTGACTACATTTACGGTGAAGTTCCCAATGCCCGCAACCTGACAGAGGAAGAACTGAAAGACTACGAGAGAAACACAGGAATCCTTATCGTAGAAGAGTTCAAGAACAGAGATTATGAAGCGGTTCCCTGCGTGCTTTGCAAGAACCACGGACCGTTCACCTGGGGCAAGGACGGACACGAAGCTGTTCACAACGCTGTTGTTCTGGAAGAGGTTGCCAAGATGGCGGCACGCTGCGAGATGATCAACCCGCAGGTAAAACCGGCTCCGCAGGAACTGCAGGATAAGCACTATTACAGAAAACATGGTGCAAACGCATATTACGGACAGGGCAAATAATCAGCCTCACGGAATCATAAGCCTCCGGCAGATGGAACCTGTGCTCAAAGGTAAGTGGGGCTGCCTATCACTGCGCCACGGCTCTCATGCATACGGAATCCCAAAGTAAAAGGGAGTACTGCTGGAGTGATTACGTATGTGTCTTTGTCAATCATGATAATTTGTTCGACAGAGCCCAGTAAATGCTGGGGCTGCTTACATAGCACAGCAAAACAGCCATAACATAACAGGATCAGGAAGTGCCGCGGCACATTCCTGATCCTTGTGTGTTATGGCTGTTTTTGTTTGCGAATTGTTTTTTGAGAATCCCCATGTGCAGCTTTGTCAGGAAATTATGATTTCCATATGAACCGCTGTCAGGAAATTATGATTTCCATATGCAACTCTGTCAGGAAATCGTGATTCCCGTATGCAACCCTGTCAGAAATTATTAAGTTCAGATTTCAGAAATCAGTTCATATAGCTGCCCATCCATGCCCGGATGGCATCCGCCCCTGCTTTGACGGACCCCTGCACCATTTCGGGGCGTCCGCCGCCGCGGCCGGAGAGGGCGGCATTCATCTCCTTACAGAACGGGCGAAGGTCTGTGCTGCGGCTTCCGATGATATACTGGAAGCCGTTTTTTTCGTCTCCGTAAAAAGCACAGCAGATTCCGGTGCAGCGTTCCATCAGGCGGTTCACAAATTCCCGGACCGCATCGGTGGGAAGGGCTTCCAGAATATACAGAACGTCCCGGCTGCCCTCCGGCAGCTGTTCCAGTTCCCGGTCAAGACGGGCCTGCCGCAGCTGCATCAGTTCGCCGCGCAGGGAGTAGATCTCATCGCCGAGGCGTCGGACAGCATCTGCCACGGCGGTTTCCTTTGCGGAAAGAAGAACGGAGATCTCTTTCACCTGTTCCTGTTTTTCGGAGTAGTCTGCAAGGGCCCGTTTCCCGCACAGGATGGAGATGCGCACCCCGCCCCGGTGGCTCATCACATGAACCACCTTCAGCAGGCCGATCTGCCCGGTGCTGTGTACATGAGGCGCGCAGCAGGCGCACAGGTCGTACCCCGGAAATTCAACGAGGCGGACCTGCCCTTCAATCTCTATCTTGCTGCGGTAGGGAAGACTGCTCAGCTCTTCCTGGGCGGGATAGAAGACCCGGACGGGAATGTCGGCGAAGATGGCCTCGTTCACCCGGTCTTCAATGTCTTTAGCCTGTTCCTTTGTCAGAGGACCGGAGAAATCCAGCGTGGTCACGTCGTCGCCAAGGTGAAAGCCCACATTGTTGTAGCCGTACAGACTGTGTACCAGACCGGAAAAAAGATGTTCTCCGGAATGCTGCTGTATGCGGTCGAAGCGCAGCGGCCAGCAGATGCTGCCGGAGACTTCGGTCCCTTCCGGTACAGGGGCAGCTGCCAGATGACAGATCACACCGTCCTTTTCCTGGACGTCCAGAATAGAGATGCCCTCGGAAATGGCGTCGTCAGCCAGTCGGGGAATAAGCGTTCCTGTATCCGAGCCCTGTCCGCCGCCTTCGGGGAAGAATGCGGTCCGGTCCAGAATAACACACCAGAGAGAAGGTCTTTCCGAAGCTTCTTCATGATTTCCTTCCTGACTGGCAGCCGCTTCCGGATGTTTTTTCAGATAGTCCGCGAACAGATCGCGGAGGGGGCCGGAAAGCGGCTCGCAGGAGAGAACTTTGGCGGTAAAGGTGCGGATGAAGCTGTCCTGGTCGAACAGGCGGAGAGTCTTTTCCATGGGGAGGTTCCTTTCTTTTCATTCATAAAGCAGTTCCTGCTTAGTATAGCATACATCCGTCGAAATAATACCCGTTGATTTGCGGATCGATCAACCGGAGAATCTGCGGACAAATTCTTCCTGGATCTGCAGATAAATCCTTCCCTGATCTGCGGACAAATCGTTCCCGGGGCCATGGACAGACCTGCAGTCAGATGCGTGTTATGAGCCATTCCGGAATCTTGACGTTCCCGAGCCTTCATTTTATAATGAGATGCAAGACCATGAGGGAGGACAGGATATGGACAAGTTCTGGAATGAAGTAAAAGAAGCCAATAAAGGAATGAAGGCAGAGCTCTGCCTTTTGCTGATATTTTTCCTGGTGACCACAGGAGTCGGTATTTACCGATGGAATCAGAACAACACGAAGGCCGGTGATCCAGGCCATCCGCAGAGCAGCGCGGCAGCGCCGGTGGAGGACGAAACCTGGGCGGAAGAACCGGAAGCGGAACATGAGAGCGACGGAGCAGTATCCGGGGACGCGGAAACCGAAGAGGAATCGGAGGGCATGTCCGAGGGGACTGAGGAAGAGACTTTCAGTAAGGATAAAAAAGAAGCGAAGGCAGGTTCCAAGGAAGGATCCGAAGGGGACCTGAAAGCTGAAAACGCCGGCAAAGCGGGCAGTAAGGCGTCCGGAGAAGAGGCGGAAGCTGCAGGCGAAGCCGGAGACGGGTCAGACGGTGAAGGATCCGAAGAAGCTGTGATGGCAATGAAGCCGTGGAACGTTCTTGCGGACATCACGGACGAGGAGCGCATGCTTCTGCCGATGCAGACCAGCAGCCAGATCTGGCCTCTCAGATATCTGATGCCCGGGAACAGCCCGGAGCGCACTCTGTTCAGCCAGCTGCACACCGTTCTTGCGAAAATGGCGGCGGAAGCCGAGGAAGCGGGCGGAGACTGGTCCGTATGGGTGAAGAACCTGAAGACCGGGGAAGTGCTCTCCATCGGAGACCGGCCCATGAAATCTGCCAGCATTATGAAACTGTTTGTGATGGGCGCCGTTTATCAGGCCGTTGAGCGCGGTGAACTGGAACGGACGGATTCCCTTCTTTCCCAGCTGAAAGACATGATCTCCTACAGCGACAACGAGGATTCCAACAAGCTGCTCTACATGCTTGGCAACGAGGATTACGAAAAGGGCATCGAGCGCGTGAACGCCTTCATCCAGGAGAGCGGCTTCAGCGACATGACCATCGAATACAACGGATTCAACAATTCCGCCATCATCTACGACAAGGATCATCTGAACCAGGTATCCGCCGCGGACTGCGGGCGTATTCTGGAGGCCATCTACCGCCGCGAATGGGGCAGCCGCTCCATCAGCAACGAGATCGAGCAGATGCTGATCAGCCAGAGCACCCGGAACAAGATCCCGGCCGGACTTCCGGACGGTGTGACCTGCGGCAACAAGACCGGCGAGATGGATACTACGGAAAACGACGCGGCCATCGTGTTCGGAAAACGCTGCGACTACATTCTGGTGGTGCTTTCCAGCGACTGGCACGGAAAGGATACGGCCGTATCCAGGATCCGCCAGATGTCGTCGAAGACCTATCAGTATCTGGAAGAAAGAGTACAGGGAGGAGACAAGCTTGTTCCGACTTTGGGGTAAAGAGTGGAAACACAGCCATATGGTAAAAGATATGGTTTACGAAGAGGACAGCGACGATACCCGGACGCACAAGATTTTCCGGGGGCTGGAGACCATCTGCTACGAATTTGATCTTGGAAAGCCCATCTGGCTGGACAAGACCATCCGGGAGTTCCAGCGGCACGGGAAAGCCCGGTTCTACCAGGACAGTTTTATGGAGGAGATCCCCTTCGACTATCTGGAGATCCAGGTGCTGGAGGAATGACAGAGAGCAGGCGCTTGAATTAAAGAGTTCAGATGCTGGAATAATAAAAGCACAGGCCTACGCTGCAGGATTTCGGTGCGTGGTCTGTGCATAGCAATCAGTAATAACTGCACTGTTGAAAAGTTTTTCCTTATAAAATGAGGAGTGCCCCCGGCGTCTGGTACACCGGAGGCTATTATGAAAAAATATCAATATGTGTAATGAGAGAGACATTACAGCATGTTGCCTTTTCAAGTAAGAAGATATCATAGAATTGTGAACAAACTGTGAACAATTTTAGAATTAATTATAAATATTGCACGTAAAAGAAAAAGGTATCTTTTTTGATGTTGTAAAAATTGCATATAATAGGAAGAAAGAGGAGGGAGCAAGATATGTCAAATATTCCTACCCCGCATATTGGCGCGAAAGAAGGGGATTTCGCGAAAACAGTCCTGATGCCCGGCGATCCGCTGCGGGCAAAATTCATTGCAGAGACGTTTCTGACGGACGCCGTACAGGTGAACACCGTGCGCGGCATGTACGGATATACAGGTACTTATAAAGGAAAGAGAGTCTCCGTCATGGGCAGCGGCATGGGAATGCCGTCCATCGGGATCTATTCCTACGAGCTGTTCTCCTTCTACAATGTGGAGAATATCATGCGTATCGGCACGGCCGGCGCGCTTTCCGAAAAACTGAAGATCCGCGACGTGGTGTTCGGCATCGGCGCCTGCACCAATTCAAATTACGCGGCACAGTATCAGCTGCCGGGCACCTACGCCCCCACGGCGTCCTTCAACCTGCTCCGCAAGGCGGTGGAAGCGGCGGAAGCCATGGACGGGATCCGCTATCAGGTGGGCAATCTGCTTTCCTCCGATACGTTCTACAGCGACAGCACCCTAGACGTGAACTGGCGGAAGATGGGCGTACTGGCCGTGGAGATGGAAGCGGCGGCCCTTTACATGAACGCGGCAAGGCTGGGCAAAAACGCGCTGGCCATCTGCACAATCTCGGACAGCATCGTAACCGGCGAGGCCACCACGGCCGAGGAACGGCAGACCAGCTTCCGCGACATGATGCACATTGCGCTTGAGACGGCGTTGGCTGTGGACTGAGGCCTTGTATAGGACTGCTGCTCCGTGAGCAGGCCTGGAAAGCAGATTCAGAAAAGCAGATGCACTCTATGTGGAGACGTATGGCTTTGCGCATCCGCAGAAGAAGACAGAAAGAGGGACATGAAAATGAGAACAGAACTGGAATTGATCCGAAGGGCGCGCGAGGCCAGGGAAAAGGCCTATGTGCCCTACTCCGGGTTCCGCGTAGGCGCGGCGCTGGAGGCGGAGGACGGGACTGTGTATACAGGCTGCAACATAGAAAATGCGGCTTTTTCTCCCACCTGCTGCGCGGAGCGGACGGCCTTTTTCAAAGCGGTCAGCGAGGGCGTTACAAGTTTTAGGAGAATCGCCGTGGTCGGCGGACATAAGGGACAGGAAGCGACGGAGACTGCATGCCCGCCCTGCGGTGTCTGCCGCCAGGTCATGCGGGAATTCTGCGACCCGGAAAGCTTCCGGATTCTGCTGGCGGGCAGCGATGACCAGGTGAAGAGTTACCTGCTGAAGGAACTTCTTCCGGAAGGGTTCGGACCGGATTTTCTTTCCTGAATGAATTTGGAAATGAATCATTCACAATAATACACTTACAAACACAGTAAAAGGATAAAATACATGTCAGAAAATATAAATCAGACAGCAGGAGCCGCTTCTGCGGATGCTGCGGTGTCCACGGAAGTGCCAAAAAAATCTAAGATTGCCGTGATCGGGCATAAAAACCCGGACACGGACTCCATCTGCGCAGCCATCTCCTACACATACCTGAAAAACATGACGGCCAACGACGGACACGAATATGTGGCCTGCCGCGCCGGCCAGGTGAGCGCGGAGACCCAGTATGTACTGGATTACTTCGGCGTGGAGGCGCCGCGGTTCCTTGACAATATTGGCACCCGGGTAAAGGATATGGAGATCCGCCCCGTTCAGGGCGTTTCCAGGACCACTTCGCTGAAAAATGCATGGACCCTGATGAAGGAACAGCATGTTTTCACCCTGCCCATCATTACGGACCACGACCATCTGCGGGGCCTCATCACCACCAACGACATTACGAAATCCTACATGGAGGAACAGGACAGCGCCATTCTTTCCGTGGCGAAAACGCCCTACAGGAACATCCTGGAGACGCTGGACGCCGAGATGGTGGTGGGCGATCCGGACGCGGTGTTCGACAAGGGCAAAGTGGTTATCGCCGCGGCCAACCCGGACGTGATGGAGAACTATATTGACGAACACGACATGGTCATTCTGGGCAACCGGTACGAGTCCCAGCTTTGCGCCATCGAGATGTCTGCCGGCTGCATTGTGGTGTGCCTCGGCGCGCCTGTCTCCCGCACCATTCAGCACATGGCCAGGGAGCGGAACTGTACCATCATCGTGACGCCTCTGGACACCTATGCCGTGGCAAGGCTGATCAACCAGAGCATGCCGGTGGAATTTTTCATGAAGAAGGATGACCTGATCACCTTCTCGCTTTCGGACTATACGGAAAGCATCCGCGACATCATGTCGCAGAAGAGATACCGTGACTTCCCGATCCTGGGATGGCACAACCATTACGTGGGAATGATCTCCCGCCGGAATTTGCTGGGTGTACACAAGAGAGGCATCATCCTGGTGGACCACAATGAGGTGCAGCAGGCGGTGGACAACGTGATGGACGCCGACATCCGCGAGATCATCGACCACCATAAGCTCGGCAGTCTGGAGACCATGACGCCGGTGTTCTTCCGCAATCAGCCGGTGGGCTGTACCTGCACCATCATCTACCAGATGTTCCAGGAGAAAAACGTGGAGATTCCGCGGGAGATCGCGGGGCTGATGTGCAGCGCCATCCTTTCGGATACGCTGGCGTTCCGTTCTCCCACCTGCACATCGGTGGATGTGATGGCGGCGCAGGCCCTGGCGAAGATCGCGGGCATCGAGTGCGAGAGCTATGCGCGCGACATGTTCACGGCAGGCAGCAACATCGGTTCCAAGACCGCACAGGAACTTCTGTATCAGGACTTCAAGCGGTTCGAGATGGGCGACCTGGAGGTCGGCATCGGCCAGGTGAACTCCATGAGCCGGGAGGAGCTGGCTGAGATCCGCAGCCGGGTGGTTCCCTACCTGGAGGAACTGTTCAAGGGTTCGGACCATGGACTGGACATGATCTTCCTGATGACAACGGATATTCTGGGCGAATCCACGGACCTGATCTGCTTCGGGGAGAATTCGGATATTCTGGTGGATGCGGCGTATCACGTGCCGGTGGTGGACCATGTGGCGCATCTGGAGCATGTGGTCTCCCGCAAGAAACAGATCGTGCCGGCGCTGATGAACGCGGTCAGCACGCATCCGGCTTTCGGAGGAAAATAAGCATTGGCGGAAAAAGAATTCTGGCGCGGGGGCAACATGCTGTACCCCGTGCCTCCTGTTATGGTCGGCTGTGCAAGAGAGGGCGAAAAGCCGAATATTATAACGGTTGCCTGGGCGGGGACCGTCTGCAGTTCCCCAGCCATGGTTTCTATCTCTGTGCGGCCGGAGCGTTATTCCTATGACATCATCCGCGAAACAGGCGAATTCACGGTCAACCTGACCACGAAGAAGCTGGTGCGCGCGGCCGATTTCTGCGGGGTCAGATCCGGCAGGGACACGGACAAATTCCGGGAAATGCACCTGACGCCGCTTCCGGGAGAGACCATAGGAGCGCCATCCATTGCGGAGAGCCCCGTGAACCTGGAGTGCCGGGTCACGCAGGTGCTGGAGCTGGGCTCCCACCACATGTTCCTGGCGGAAGTGACGGGCGTGCGCGTGGACAGGGGCCTGCTGGATGAAAACGGAAAGCTGGACCTTGGAAAGGCAGAGCTGGCGGCATATTCCCACGGGACATACCATGTGCTGGGTGAAGCGCTGGGAACGTTCGGGTTCAGTGTGCGCAGGAAGGCTGCGGGAAAGAAGAAGTTTTCCGGGAAAGCTGGCAGTAAGAAAAAGGCTTTAAAATGAATCCCGGAAAGAGCCTGGAAACCTTGAAAAAATCGAAAGATTCACCCCTGAAAAAAAAGAATTATTTCTTGACATATGACGTATGACGTCATACAATATAGACAGCTAAAATAAACAGGCAGTAAGGGCGCGAAGCCCGGAACTCATAAGTTGAAACGTAAATAAACATTCACAGGAGGTAGCATCATGAACGCAGTATTAGAGCAGTTTGCAAAGATCGGCATCATCCCGGTAGTGGTACTGGATGACGCGAAAGACGCGGAAGCACTGGGAAATGCCCTGGTAGCAGGCGGCCTTCCGGCAGCAGAAGTAACCTTCCGTACCGCAGCGGCAGAAGAATCCATCCGCATCATGGCGGAAAAATGCCCCGGTCTTCTGGTAGGCGCAGGCACAGTCCTCACCACAGAGCAGGTTGACCGCGCAGTCGCAGCCGGCGCAAAATTCATCGTAAGCCCGGGCCTGAATCCGAAGGTCGTACAGCACTGCCTGGAGATCGGTGTTCCGGTTACTCCTGGTACACAGACTCCCACCGAGATGGAGCAGGCACTTGAACTTGGTCTGGACGTTGTGAAATTCTTCCCGGCAGAGCCCGCAGGCGGCCTGAAGATGATCAAAGCAGTTGCTGCTCCCTATACTACTCTGAAATTCATGCCCACCGGCGGCATCAGCGCTTCCAACGTTCGTGACTACCTCGCTTATGACCGCATTCTTGCCTGCGGCGGCAGCTGGATGGTAAAGAAAGATCTTGTGAAAGCCGGAAAATGGGACGAGATCACCGCTCTGGTACGTGAAGCAGCGGACATCGTAAAGGAAATGCGCGGCTAAGAACTGCAATGAGTCAGAGGGACGTTCACCTTGACTCATTCCGTCAATCAAAAATGAAGATGAGTCATAGGGACGTTCACCCTGACTCATCCCGGAGCACTGAGATGAGTCAGGGTGAACGTCCCTGTGACTCATCCAGGATACGATAAAGAAGAGGAGAACTACGATGGAATTAAATCTGAGACCGGCAAGTGAATGTAAATTTGATGCTGTCAGCCTGGGCGAGATCATGCTCCGCCTGGATCCCGGCGAGGGAAGAATCCGCACAGCCCGCTCCTTCAGAGCATGGGAAGGCGGCGGAGAGTACAACGTAATCCGCGGCCTGCACAAATGCTTCGGCATGAACACCGCTGTTATCACCGCTTTCGCTGACAACGAAGTAGGAAAGCTGATGAAGGACTTCATCGAGCAGGGCGGCGTGAACACAGACCTGATCTTCTGGAAGAAGACCGATGGAATCGGCCGCATCTGCCGCAACGGCATCAACTTCACAGAGCGCGGCTTCGGCATCCGTGGCGCTGTCGGCTGCTCCGACCGTGCCAACACCGCCATTTCCCAGGCAACACCGGAAGATTTCGACTTCGACTACATCTTTGGTGAGCTCGGCGTTCGCTGGCTGCACACCGGCGGCATCTACGCAGCTCTTTCCGAGCAGTCCTGCGAAACTGTCATCGCGGCCTGCAAGGCAGCCAAGAAATACGGCACCGTCGTTTCCTACGACCTGAACTACCGTCCTTCCATGTGGAGCGCCATCGGCGGCCTCGCAAAGGCACAGGAAGTGAACAAGGAAGTTGCGAAATACGTTGACGTTATGATCGGAAATGAAGAAGACTTCACCGCATGCCTCGGCTTTGCCATCGAAGGCAACGATGAGAACCTGAAAGAGCTGAATCTGGAAGGCTACAAGAAGATGATCGGCGAAGCAGCCAAGACCTATCCGAACTTCAAGGCTGTCGCTACTACACTTCGTACCGTGAAGACCGCTACCGTCAACGACTGGAAGGCTATCTGCTGGGCAGACGGCGAGATCTACATGTCCAAGGAATACAACGGACTGGAGATCATGGACCGTGTAGGCGGCGGAGATTCCTTCGCATCCGGTCTGGTCTACGGACTGATGACCACCGGCGACGCTGAGAAGGCTGTCAACTACGGTGCAGCGCACGGCGCACTTGCCATGACCACACCTGGCGATACCTCCATGGCATCTGTCAATGAAGTGGAAGCCATCATGGGCGGCGCAGGAGCACGCGTAAAAAGATAAT
>CACZSG010000114.1 GCA_902783665.1 uncultured Lachnospiraceae bacterium
CCGAAGGATCTGGAGGAAGCCGCACGGGTAGACGGGATGAATGAATTTCTGATCTACGAAAAAATCATGATGCCGCTGTGCAAACCAGCCATCATTACTCTGTTTATCTTTAATCTGACTGCCTGCTGGAATGATCTGCTCTATCCACTGCTTCTGACCAGTTCCAGTCAGATGCGCACCATTTCATCCGGTCTGGCCATGTTCGTCGGATCCAGGGTCAATGAATATGGCCCGGCTATGGCAGCCACTGTGGCAGCGCTTCTTCCACTGTTCATTGTCTTCCTGTTTTCGCAGCGTTTCTTTGTGGAAGGCATTGCAGTTACAGGAATGAAAGAATGAACCGGAAGCAGCAGACACTTTCTGAATGAACGGATGAAGTGAAAATGAAAGGAGAAACTTGATGAAAGCAACGATCATTATCGATCGCGACTACGTGATAGGAGAAATTGACAAACGCCTTGCAGCTGCACATGTAGAACACGCCGGCCGAGGTGTCTATAATGGCATTGTGGAACCCGGCCATCCGATGGCAGATGAAGAAGACATGCGTAAGGATGTGATCCGCTCCGTTCAAGAACTCGGCGTTCCGGCCATCCGGTATCCTGGTGGGAATTTTGTGTCAAATTATAACTGGATGGATGGCATTGGTCCGAAGGAAAACCGGCCGGTCAGGCTGGAACTTGCCTGGGCACAGATCGAACCAAACACTTTTGGTACCGATGAATTCATGTCCTGGATCAAAAAAGTGGGGAACTGTGAGCCAATGCTGACTGTAAACCTTGGCAGCAGAGGCATGGAAGAAGCCGCTGCCCTTCTGGAGTACTGCAATTATCCAAAGGGAACTTATTTCAGCGATCTTCGCAGAAAATACGGTTCAGAAGAGCCTTATCATGTGAAAACATGGTTTCTTGGAAATGAAATGGATGGGCCATGGCAGCTGGGCCATCTGTCCGGAAAAGAATACGGGCGGAAAGCGGCTAATGCCGGATTCGCCATGAAATGCATGTTCAAAGACCTGGAACTGGTTCTTGTAGGCAGTTCCAGCAATCGCATGTATAACTACCCTGATTTTATGGCGGATGCACTCGAAATTGCGTATGACCAGACCGATCTGGTATCCCTGCACAGATATTACGGAGGTCATGACGGCGGATGGGAACATGGGACGGAAGATTTTCTGGCAATGTCTCTTGATCTGGAAAACTTTATCAAAGGTTCCGTTGCCACCTGTGACTACGTGAAGGCGAAACGCCGTTCTGAAAAGACGGTCAACCTGAGCATTGATGAATGGGATATCTGGCCCATGATCCCTCATGAAAGCCTGCGGCTGAATGAAGTATCCCCGTGGTATTTCGGAGGCCCTCTGGCAGAAGGCAGCGTGACATTCGAACAGTTTATGGTCGGATGTTTTTATAACCTTGCTGTTCTTCGGCATGCAGACCGTGTCAAAATGCTTTGTGTCGATCTGCTGATCAATGTCAGCGGCCCGATCCGCACCGAGATCGGCGGTGGTCTTTGGAGGCAGCCACATTATTACATCATGCAGCATATTGCAAAATACGGAAAAGGCACCGTTCTTGGCGCCTGCATCAGAAGTCCGAAATATGACTCTGCAAGCTTTACAGATGTTCCTTTTGTGGATGCAGTTCCGGTTTATGACGAGCAGGCGGACACGCTTACCATCTTCGCAGCCTCCCGGTCGATGAAAGAAGATATCCTGTTGGATCTGGATCTGCGGGCTTTTGAAGACTTTACTCCGTCATGGCATATCTCCGTTCACAACGAAGATCTGAATGCCGTCAACGGGCCGGATGGAGAAACCATTTACCCGGTATCACAGACAGGGACTGTTTCCGGAGAAAATGGACATTTTACTGTTTCTGTCAAGGGAATGTCCTGGAATGTGATCCGTTTTACAGGCAGGAACAGTTCTGCAGAAATGTAAGGAGGAATGCTTAGTGATCGACCATATTGCTATTGTTACTAGTCAGCTGGAAACGATGAAAGATTTTTATATCAAATACTTTGGCGGGAGAGTCAAAAAATGGATCAGCCCGGACGGCGAGGGAGTTCTCTATTTTATCATGTATGAAAATGGAACCGTCCTGGAGCTCGAACAGCAACTGAAGGCGGAAAAAATCCCGTTTGCCCCAAAAGCTTCCTGGGCCCGGATCGAACATATCGCTTTTCGGGCAAAAGATCGTGAGGAAGTATGCAGCCTTACAAAACAGATTGAAGAAGACGGCTATACCATTGTACAGCAGCCTACGGATTACGGGTGTGAAGGCTTTTTCGAAAGCTGCCTTCTCGATCCCGATGGGAATCTTGTTGAAATAGGAATTGATCCTTGCATTTTCTGCTAAATTAAGGCTGCCGCAACAGACGTTTTATACGTAAATGTCCTTGCGGCAGTCTCTCTTATTTTTATACGCCTTCCATATTTCAGAGCATTCCTATTATCTATCGAACGTCTTCCTTATGACATCTCGTAATATCCATCTTGCAACTTCCCTATGAAAAACGCGTGGCCCCATCATGCCCCGGTATTATGGAAAACAAGCCAATATCGGTCCATTCCCCCCGGCTCGTCACGAAACATGCACAGCTGATGGCTGAACCAGCGGGCATCTTCTGCCGGGTCGAGCGACCGGAGCAGGCCCTGTACCCCCTCATAGTCTGAATCGGCTGATGCTTCATCCATCATCTGGCTGTAAACATCGTTGTCCTCTCC
Organism: uncultured Lachnospiraceae bacterium; assembly: GCA_902783665.1. GTDB lineage: Bacteria > Bacillota > Clostridia > Lachnospirales > Lachnospiraceae > Choladousia. The sequence goes on from CACZSG010000114.1 coordinate 2,732, forward strand.
GGACTCTACCCAGAGGACAGGCGAAATTGCGCCGATCAGATTCGGCATCAGCGAACCTTCCGCCCATGGCACCCGCTGGGACTCATCCAGTTCAAAGGTATATACATAAGCATAGACCTCTTTTCCCTTATTCTGGTAGACCAGATACATACTCTGGTTCGGACCGGAGTATTTCTCCCAGGCAATCTTTTCGGAAGCTGTTCCTCTTCCTTCATAGGCCAGGTAAAAATCATCCGAAGGATCCATGTGGGACAGTACTTCGGAAATCGCGATCTGATGGTCGATCAGCATTCCGGTAAACGGTGTTGTGAAGCGACTGATCTCCTCCGGAAGAGGGTTGTCATATGTGACTGCTTCTGTCTGCAGAGCAGTCTCAGGTGCCGCAGTCTCAGGTACTGCAGTCTCCGATACCGGAGTTTCCGGGAAAACTTCCGGTTCTGCAGTCGTCGTTTCCTGAACTGTCTCAACAGATGTATTCTGTGCTGCTGTTCCGGCATTTACGGAAGTTCTGGGCGCACCGCATTCCGTACAGAAATTCCCCGTATTTCCCTCGTGTCCGTTTTCGCAGGTCCATACTTCCGGCGGTTTCGGGGCCCCACACTCCGTACAGAAATTCCCCGTATTCCCTTCATGACCGTTTTCACAGGTCCATGGTTCCGGCTCCTCGGGTCTTACCGCACCGCACTCTGTACAGAAATTACCAGTATTGCCTTCATGTCCGTTGATGCAGGTCCACGGTTCCAGTGTTTCGGCGCTGACTAAAGTACACGATGTCAGAATGACAAGAGTCAGCAGAGATAAAAATGTTTTCTTCATCGCAGTGATTCCTTTCGTGAGTTGTCATTTTCTCCGGATTCAAAAAACCTCGGCGCTCTCGCCGCCTGAAGAGGCGAAGACACCCCGACTGAGTTGATAAGTTACAGGCTGAAACAATAGTTCCTCATCATTTTCAAAACAGTCCCGCTGCCTTTTTCTTCCTTTTAGCAATTCTCACATCGAACGGAAACCGGCTTTTACAATCCCACTGACCTGCAGCCCCGTTTTCAAAGTGTACGATATTCCATAAGACCCCCTATATGGTTTAGCTCAGGCTCAAGAGCTGCTTTGTTACTTTTCTCCATATAACAATTAAATTTCGGTATATATTATAACATATTTCATAGTTTTTTATGGGAGTAATCTTAGGGAATTTAACGTTTCTATTTTCTTTGTTTCTTGACATCGTCAAATCTTTCGGGATACAGTAGTTATATGTAAGCTCATTTCTGTTAATACCACAATGATTCCTATTCAAAGCTGACGGAGGCAGACAAATGAGGATTCCCGATAAAAGATATATTAATAGAATTCAAAAAACAGTATATCCACATTATATTTTCAAAATACTGTGTCTGTTTGCCTTTCTTTTTCTATTCATGGCACAAAGTGCTTTCGCTGTGACGTTCAACATTCCCGGCGGACATACAGGGAAAGCATCTCTTATCCCCATGGAGGTATTTCGTGACACGAAAGATCTTATTGTCTCACGTATGGCGGATGGGAGACCCTCATATTATCTCTCTGATGATGGATCCGGCCATGTCATATTTTATGATCCTGTCAGAAATCTTTATGTATTTAACGGAAGAAGACAGGAAGTCCTGCCGAAGGGATTATATGCGCGTGGCTGGACACTTACCGGATCAGTAGAAAGTACGCTCTACGGCACCATACCGGGAGTGCCCGGACAAACAGGATTTGAACAGTTAACTCTGATGCAACTGCTTGCCATAATCTATGATTTTTATGAAGATGTTGTCGGCCTGGATGGCTTTAACGGAAGCGGGGGAGCCTTTTATGCAGTTGCAGATGCCTTTTACAGCGACAAGAACTTCAAGAATGAGAATGATAATCGTTTTGTCGAATGGACATCGAAAATTTTGTACCGCACCTTCATGGAATATGATCAGGCCATCTCTTATATGACTGTTCCGGAAACAGCTTTGACTATTTTTTATAACGGGACAAATAAGTTTTATACAGATGACACTGCAACCTGGGAAAGCCTCACATATGTTGCCCATGAATATACCCACGCTGTATTCAATGCTGCTCTGGCAGCCGGCACTGCCGGAACCGGCAGCAATACATCCGCTGTACTTGACTCTGTCAATGAAGCTTACGCCGACATCTTTTCACAGCTGATTAAAGCCTATTACGAAGGCAGTGATCCTTCCTGGATTTTTGCAGAAGATGTCGGGGTCTCCAGAAATATGAAGGAAAGAAAAGGGAACAGTCTTTTTAACGTATCTGATTTTCATGATTCAGAGCCCCATAACGCATCCACTATCCTGTCACATGCCATGTACCTGACATGGAAAAACTGGCGTGACAAAAATATCCCCGTAACTGAATGTATACAGGACATGGCCGACCTGCTTTATGGTATCCTGCCAGATATACCTGCAGACTGTTCTTTCGACACCATTGGAGATCTGTTGGGCGGGATGTCCCGCGATATGAAAGCTGATGGCAAACTTACGATTGAACAACGGGAAGGCTTAAAAAACAGTCTTAATGCCGTTGGTATACCATTTCAGGAGAACGGCAAACTGCCATCATACCGACATCGTGATTACGAGATCTGGAAACAATGTCTTACAGAGGCTGCTGTATCCGTGATGGAAACCAGGAATAGCGGGACGGAAATCGGCAAGATCAGTCCACAAGCTAAGGAACTTGCCATGGCAAGAATAGCTGCAATCCATGGAAGAGACCAGGCCACTTTTTACAACGGATATGACAGTAACAGTCTAGAAGGAATAGAAAAATGGGAAAACAATAACGGAATGCTTACAATGAATTTAAACGCATTTGTTTCTTATGAAACTTATTTATTCGGAACAGAAAACACCCTTAATGATATGCTGATGGAACACCCTGAAAATTTGCTGTATTTCAAAGCAAAAGGCAAAGAAAATAACACAACAGTTCAACTCTCTACTCCTTCTGTTCAGACTGCCGCATCTGCAGGATGGACCTGCCGTATCGAATTGCTGCAGCGCAACAGAGACAGGATCAATGTACAGGGACTTCTGCAGAACGGCCAGAACGAGAAGGCGTTCTATGCTTATTTCAGCAGATCTTCCGATTTTTTGGACGGTGCCTTCTTCTACGGTTTCCACCTGGACTGGATAGAAGTTTTCGATGAATCACTGGATGGGGAAGATGTATTTGAAGTAGAAACCATTCATTTACCGAAAGCAGAACCTTCCACAAAAGAAATACTGGAAACTTTTGTGACAGAAAATCTGCTTTCATCGCGGGGGCAGGCAGGACCGGAACCATTATTCACGAGTGCGGAAGCTATGTATCCTGTTAGTGAATGGACTGAGGATGATCTGGATGGGATCCTGGGGTGGAAAATTTCCGATTTCGATGCAGACGGAGCTGATGAACTGCTGATATTTGATCTGCAGCAAGGACAGACTTTGGAACTCACTATGTATGAGTCGGCAGAAACTGCCGGAGGAGTCCCGGAAGCTTCTGTTTCCATGAAGTTCAAAGTACCAATGTCTTTCCTTACATTGTGGGGACTTCAGATTAACTGCTTCTTCTACAACGTTCAGGAAAATGACAGACCGTATATCGCACTTGACAGCCATTATACCATCATGGAAAGCGTTTCTACTCTGCTGCTGTTCCAGTACAACGGAAATGAGTTTAAGTTTATTCATGGCTTCGGCTATCATGAACAGGGGGAAGGAGACGTTTATCTATATGATGTTGAAACAGAACCTGTATCCGATTTCGCCCTGAACTGCGCATCCCTTTTGTTCGAACCGGACTGCGCATGGCACCTGAAAACAAAATATATGGCTGAAGAGCACGACTGGACACTTCTCTCAAAAGAAGAGGAACGAAATACTTTTTATGCTCCCTACAAAGATGCCATTCATGCCTTTGGTCTGTCCGTCCAGGATACCCGCCTCTGGGCACTGCAGGATGACTGGAACGGAGAAGGTTCTTACAGTGAATATTACAATCGTTATTCGAATATATGGACAGCGGATGTATATACCCCTGCCGACACATCATCAGATGCTCAGATTACTATCGTTGGCGGGTTGAACTTGTTCTATATAATGGAGGGACAGAGTTTTCTTCAGTTTGTGAATTAAAACAGCAGGGTATTTATCAGGTTTTTTCAAGAATAAAAGGACTGCCGCTATGCGGCAGTCCTTCACATATTACTTATATTCATTTACGAGAAACAGCGGCTTGATGGCCATCACGGCCTCATAAGTCTCCTGTTCCACGGTCACGTCCGCGTTCAGCTTTTTCAGGTCGTCCTTCAGCACTTCCAGGGCACCGGGAATATCCTCGGCTCTCCTGTCCGCCAGGATCTCCTGCATCCAGGCAAGCACCTGCGGATGCGCATAACGGGCCGGCACGGGGAATGGAAAGTCAGCCGGAAAAGCCTTCACGTAGCTATCCATGTGCCCCACGGCTTCATCCAGTTCTTTCTGTACGGCTCTGCTGTTGTTCCGCCGCGTCGGCAGGACGTTGGCTCCCGAAAACAGGAAGATGGCGGCCAGGCCGAACAGCAGGAAATACACGGCGCCGCCGGTTCCCTGCAGCAGGTTCCACAGCCCGTACAGGGCTGCTGCGGCACCCATCAGCACGATGAACAGGGCTACCCAGCGGTAAGCCGGATTGCTGCGGTCGTTCACTCGCTTCTGGTGCGCGGTGCGGCTGAGATCCTGATACAGACTGCTTCGTTTTTCCAGGTAGGCCTGGCACTTCTGCAGCTTCTGTATGTCTTCCCTGGCGGCTGCCTTCTCAAGCTTTTTCTTTTTGGCCTCCAGTGCCAGCTGCTTCTCTTTCAGCTTTTTTTCAGCCTCTTTGCTGGCGGTTGGAATTTCCGGATGCCGGCTGTGGACCCACTCGATCATCTGGTCCACTTTTTCCTCAAACTTAAAATTGCACTGCTTCTCTTTACCGTTGTCATACTCAACAACCAGATAAGGGACGGAGGCAAAAAGCCCTCGTCCCGTAAATCCGCCCCGGCTCATGGCGACCCGCTTGTAAATGCGCTTCACACTGCGGATCGGCAGATAATACACTCTGTCAAAATAAAAGCTGTTGAGATACAGCGCTTCCTCCCCCACGCCGCAGGGGCCGAATTTCCGACAGTGTTTCTTATCCTCTGCCAGGATATCTGTGCTGATAGTCTCTGTTCCAAGCTGCTTAGGTCTGATCAGCATTTCATTTCCTCACATTTTCAAAGGTTTGGACAGACTGGTCTCAGTTTTTCTGTCCCTTCCTGGTCGCAAAAATGAAGATGCCCAGGAAGCATGCCGCCAGGATAATACCTGCCGGGTAAGCGACCGCCGTGGTCAGTCCGAAAGCACCAAGGCATTCCGGCGCACAGAAGAAGTATGTCATGGAGACCGCGCTCATGAAGGTAGCCGGAACAGCGGTGATCCAGTAATTCTTCTTTTCTTTGAACAGGAACATGCTTGCTGTCCACAGAACGATCATAGCCAGAGTCTGGTTGGTCCAGCTGAAGTATCTCCATACCACCGTGTAGTCCAGATGGCCGATCACAGCGCCTGCTCCCAGAAGCGGAACAGTAAGAAGAAGACGTTTGGAGAACTGCTTCTGATCCAGGCCGATCCAGTCAGCCAGGGTAAGACGAGCGCTTCTGAATGCTGTATCGCCGGAAGTGATGGGGCATACAATAACGCCGATCATGGCCAGAGCGATGCCGATGCCGCCCATGGTGTTCTTGCAGACATCATAGATGGCTGCGGACTGACCGCCTGCCAGCACTTCCTGCAGTCCTGTGGAAAGACCGCCGGTCACTTCGTAGATGGAGCAGCCTGCTGCCGCCCAGATCAGAGCGATAACGCCCTCGGCCACCATTGCGCCGTAGAATACGAAGTGTCCCTGTTTCTCAGACTTCATGCAGCGTGCCATCAGCGGGGACTGGGTTGCGTGGAATCCGGAGATAGCTCCGCAGGCAACGGTGATGAACATGAAGGACCAGATCGGTGTAGCCGCCGGATGCATGTTGCGGAAGTTATTCCAGATTTCCGGAATCACATAAGCATCGTTCGTAAAAATACCGAAGATAACGCCGACCGCCATCACGATCAGGCAAAGGCCGAACACCGGATAGATACGTCCGATGATCTGGTCGATGGAAATGAATGTGGCGATGAAGTAGTACGCCAGGATGATCCACAGCCATACTTCCTTGCTTGCCAGCGCTCCTGTACCGCCGCCGTTCGAGATCAGCGTCACGATCAGACCGGCCGGGCCAACCGCGAACACGGTTCCTACCATGATCAGCAGCACAACGGAGAAGACACGCATCACGTTCTTCATGGCGCCGCCCAGATAAATACCGCAGACTTCCGAAATGGAAACACCATTGTTACGTTCCGAAAGCATACCCGCAAAATAGTCGTGAACACCACCCGCGAACACCGTACCAAAGGTGATCCACAGGAACACCACCGGTCCCCACAGAGCGCCCTGCATGGCTCCGAAGATGGGGCCCAGGCCCGCAATATTCAGAAGCTGTACCAGGAACAGCTTCCACTGCGGAAGCACCACATAGTCCACGCCGTCGTTAATGCGGACAGCGGGTGTTTCCCTGTCGTCCGGTGCGAAGGTATTCTCGACAATTTTACCGTAGACGAAATACCCTCCGACCAGGATCAGCAGGCACAAAAAGAAACTAATCATTACTGACACCTCCTGTCAATCTTTCAGGCAGTTCTACGCATATGAAAAACCCACAGATTTTCTGCGGGCTTTCAACGGTCCTGCCATTTATCGATACTGAGTATAGCACTGTAAGTTTATAAAAACAACAGGATGTTTTTAGATTTATTTTAGAATTAGCTGATGATGAAACATATTATTAATTGTATGAGCATGGTCCCATTACATATTGAATGTATCTGATAATAAGGCACCCTATGCATAAAAACCGTGATGGGGTAAGGTCCCATCACGGTTTCCTGAAGTTCATTAAATTTTTCTGAGTTCAGCTCATATTTCTGTCCTGGAGCCTGTCCCCGCTTCCGCCGCATGAAGCCGGTCGAAGTATTTCCTGTGCGTCTTTTCCAGGATCTCCTTATATCCGCCCTCGCCCGTCTCTTCCAGCGATTCAAGGAATATATGCTCTCTGGGCGCCAGCTCCGGGTGAATACGGATCAGCGTCGCAATTCCGGTATTGGAACAGGTACCAGCCACCCGCTTATACCCAGTCATCAGATTGGAAAACGCAGCGTCCGCCAGGAAGGAGCATTCACCAGCGCTCATCCTGCTGAAATGGTTCTGCGTCATCTCATTGATCAGGTCATTCACCACGCGCACCTTCGGCTCAATGGCCAGGGCCGCCGTTTCACTTCTCTCTGTAAAAGCCTTTGCCGCGTCATCCAGAATATCATGAACCAGCTCCTGCAGAACGCTCAGTTCCCTTTTACACGTCTCTGAAAAACTGGTATTGTTTTCGGACAGGCCTCTGGCAATATCCGCAATGTTGACTGCCTGGTCACCCAGCCGCTCAAATTCAGACGAGACTTTATAATACTGGTTGATCACAGAGATGTGGTAGTCACTCTGCAGATGCGGCATCAGTTCGACCAGATAACGGCTCAGATTGTCTGTCAGCCGGTCTACCTGGAGTTCCTCATTTTCAACCTCCTGCTGTCTGGGTGAACTGAAGGCCTCGATCTGTTTCTCGGCCCTGGCGAGGTTTTCCCTGGACGTGCGGAACATGGTCTGCAGTACTTCGTAGCAGCTTCTCAGAGCCAGAGCAGGGGTAGCGTAGAACACCGGATTCAGGGACTCGATAAGCTCCGCATGAGGATCCTTCTCTTCCTTCTGCTTTCTGACGATCCGGTCACTGGCATTTTCATAAAACGGCAGCAGGGGCAGCAGCAGAACTGCGCATACCAGGTTGAAGACTGTATTGGTATTGGCAATGATGCCTGAATTCACCGTTGTATTCCACAGCCCGTCCAGAAGGCCGATCCGATGAAGAACGGTAACTCCAGCCAGCACCAATACGGATTTGCTGAAGTTGAACAGAATATTCACGATGCCGACCCGCCTGGCATCCCGGTTGGCACCGATGGAACAGACGATGGCCGTTGTCACGCAGTCGCCCAGATACACGCCGACGATCACCGCGTAGACAGCCTTGAATGTAAGCATACCGCCCGAAGAAAAAGCCTGCAGAATACCGATTGTAGCGGAAGAACTCTGCAGCACGAATGCCACGCCTGCGCCGGTAACATACCCAAGCAGAGGATTGTTACCCAGCCCCGAGAACAGCTTCTCGGCCATACCGGATTCCTGAATTGTCTGCACAGCGCCGGTCATATTCAGCAGCCCGGAGAACAGGATACCGAACCCAATGGCAATGTTGCCGATGGTCCTGGCATTTTTGATGATACCGGTCATGATCAGGAAAATACCGATGATCAGCGCGACCGGGGCCAGTGTTGATGGCTGGAAGAACCGCAGAATGGACGTCTGCCCGGATGCCGAATTCAGATCCAGAAGACGGATGATCTGTCCGGTCACCGTTGTTCCGACATTCGCGCCCACAATCACGCCCAGCGACTGACGCAGTGAAAGAATACCCGCGCCCACAAGGCCTGAGGTGATGACAATGGTCGCCGTAGATGACTGAATAAGTGCCGTGACAGCAATTCCCAGCACAAAAGCCTTGACCGGATTGTCTGTTACCTTCTCCATGACCAGTTTCAGAGTTCCAGAAGAATTTTCTTTCAGTGAATCCCCCATCAGGCGCATGCCGTACAGAAACATGGCAAGTCCGCCCAGAAGTGAAAGGATATCAAAAATACTCATAATCTATTACATCCGTCACTTTCCTTAACGTTTTTTGATCAGTTCTGTCATCCTATTCAACTAAATCCGCAGACGGTCTGCGGCACACTCACACTATCAGCGATACTGGAGTTTGTCAATATAAACTTTGGGGTCAGACCCCACTACAGGTTTGCTACAATGTAATATTTCTGTAATGGGGTCTGACCCCGTCTAAAAACTCCTGCAAAACATCAAGCCCTCCGGGCGGCACGCAGAAACGGCTTCGGTCGCCGCTGCGGATCTCCCGGCAGACCTCCTGAAAATCAAACCACCGTACTTCATCCACTTCTTCTTTCTGAAGCGTAAGATCCGCGATTTCCACGGGTTCCGTATATACGTAGACACGCGCCACTTCGTTGTCCCTGAACATCCGGCCGTGGAACTCCTTCTCGTACTTTATGCGGAAAGTGCCGGCATACTGAAGCTGCTCCGGCAGGGCCGAGATCCCAAGTTCTTCGGACAGTTCACGCAGCGCGGACGGCAGGGGCTCCTCCCCTGCCGGTATATGGCCGGCCGACGAAGTGTCGTACAGGCCGGGAAAGGAATCCTTCTGCATGCTGCGTTTCTGCAGCAGCACATCGTACCCGCGGCCGTCTTTCCGGATCACCCACACGTGTGCCGTACGGTGAAGGATGCCCTTTTCGTGGGCTTCGCTCCGGGAGACTGTCCCGCCGACGGGTACGCCGTTCTCGTCTACAATATCAAAGTATTCCATCCTTGCTCCTTGCCCTGCGCTATTCCCCTGTCCGGGGATCCTTTTTATGATTTTCATCCTGATGGTGCACTGCCTGATGATCCTTCGCCTGATGATCCCCCGCCTGAAGATTTTCCGCCCGCCGGTTCAGCTCCGCCTCGATCGCGTTCAGCGTCTTAAAGAAACGGTGCGTGGCAACCGCGGAACCGAACAGCAGCAGACCGAACACATTCCAGCCGAACATATGCCACCAGCTGGTATGCGGCCCTTTGATGCCCATTTCTTCCGCGATTTCCTTCAGCTCTTCCGCGATGCGCGCCATCCAGATCAGCGTATAGATGAAGAGATTGGGAATTCCGCGAACATAGGCTTTCCAGTAAGGCAGCGTTTTATGCCCCAGAATCTGTTCCAGTTCCTGCTGCAGGCCGCCCAGGGGCATATAGAACAGGAAAAAGAGGCCTGCCGTGAAGAAATCAACAAACCCGAGCCAAAACCCGGGTCTGTTGGTATGCCTGTATTTCATTTCATTCAAACCATTCGGCTTATTCAAACCATACCGTATAGAAGGAGAACCCTTCCGTATTTTTGTTGATTCCGAGGTAATCCTTTATGTCATCATCTATACCGGCGGCGATTCTGTAGCCGTCACCCTCCGCGTCGGCAAGTTCGGTGCAGCCATCCAGAAATGCCTGGGCTCCGGGAGGATTGATCGCCCTGACCGCGTTTACCAGCGATTCAAAGGATTTCTCTGTATTTTCTTCGTACTCGCCAATGGCCATCGTCATAGCTTCATTGTTTCCGTGCGCGACAAAGCGGATCTTACCGATCGGCATGCTGTAGAAGGTGTCGTCTTCGGACGGTTCGTACATGTATTCATTTGCGATCTCTTCCGTAATGTACATATCATCGATCTCTGTCATCTCATAGGGTGCCGCGTCATAAAGCCAGTAGCTGCTGTTTCCCTCATCGTCCGTTTCAATTATATAATAGTCATTTTCAGAATGCAGGATCTGCAGTCCATAGAGATAGCTGCTGTAGAGAACGGGATCCATTCCCAGGGTCTCTCCCACCGGTTTGATGAAGAAGTCGAACAGAATGCTTCCAGAATAATCCTCGGGACCGCTCTTCCCTGTCAGATAATCCCCGTCCTGCACGAATTCCCAGGAACCGGACTCTACATATTCATTAGTGCTGTCAATTGAAATACGGATCGTGTTCCCATCCAGCTCTTCTGTGAAGGTAACGCCATCAAAGTTTTCAGCCATTGACTTTTTGTATTCGTCATATTCCGAGCCTTCCTTCACATAGTTCTCATAAACAGAAGACAACACGTCCGCCGCCTGCTCTGTTTCAGTCATCTCCTCCGCCATGCAGACAGTTGAGAACATGCAGG
>CACZSG010000115.1 GCA_902783665.1 uncultured Lachnospiraceae bacterium
AAGACTTTTCCAGTCGCCTTTAAAAGAACTTGAAAGCTTCCGCAGAAATAAAGTGGAATATGATCAGATCAGGGTAAAGGGAAACGGGATTATTACATCTGCTTTCAGCACACCGAAGGATACGACAGAAGGATTGAAGCTTCCGGGAGTCTCAGGCCGATGCCTGGATATGGAGGTCACGATTGCCAGACCGGAGGGAGAAGATCTTTTCAACAAATTTACGATCTCGCTGGCGGCAGATGAAGAATATCATACCGATATAAGCTTCAGACCCTTTGAGTCCATTGTTAAGATAGACCGGAAATTCTCCGGCTCCATGCGCGCTGTGATCCATCAGAGAAGGGCTCAGGCAGAGATGGAGGACGATCAGATCAGATTCCGCATCATTCTTGACCGCTATAGTATGGAAGTTTTCATCAATGGGGGAAGCAAGGTCATGACGGCCACCCTGGGGACCAGACTTGAGGCAGACGGCATTTTCTTTTCCAGCGATAAAGACGCCATGATAAGTGTTAAAAAATACGAACTGGTAATAGATTAAGAATAAGACAGGGGACAGCTCATCAGACGGTTCACCTGATAGTTTTTCGGACAGTTCACCGGACAGCAGCCCCGGCCCTGCGGAAGCAGGACCGGGGCTGCTGTGTTGTCATTTCTTTGACACGTTGTGTCATTTTTTATACGTAGTTACAGACTCTGGCGATAGCCATCTCGGTATACCCCAGAGCCTCCGCTTTCGTCTGTCTGCCGCTGGCGGTCTCTGTTACAAGTTCCAGAAGTTCCTGCCCAAGCGTTGCAAGACCTTTCTGTCCGTAGATCAGCGGGGAAGCGTCGAAGTCGATGTTGTCGATCATGTTGTCGTAGGTCAGCTTGTTGCCGGTCAGTTTGACCACCGAAGCGATGGGGTTGCCAGTCGGGGTGCCGCGGCCGCTTGAGAAGACCACGACCTGACAGCCGCCTGCCACCATGGCGGCGACAGAAGAGGGATCGTTGCCCGGGGTATCCATAGTCTGGACTCCTTTTTGCTATCTGATTCCGTCAAAGAGAGAGCAGAAATTTTCTGATCAGAACAGGTTTCCGTTTTCATCAAAGGGAAGATCGTAAGGCTCGGACAGAATTTCAATATTGGGGTTGGCCATCGCTTCCGGCAGAAGACCTTCGGAAATCTCAATGACGTCGATATGAGCTGTTGAGGGAATCCGGATAACCTTCAGGTTTTCCTGGTCCTCAGCCTCGGGGCAGGTGCAGAGGGCAAGCTGCAGCGCTTCGCGGTCGTTGTCCATGATCATGGGTATCTTCATCAGATGAAGGAATGTATTGGTGATGGCGGTCGGATAGGTCATCTCCAGCTTCATCTTATTGACGAGCCGCCGGGTGGTGACTTCGGCCAGCCCTACGCCGTGGGCGTTTCCATGGGTTTCATCGGTAAGGTCCAGGATGACGCAGCGCTCTGCCTGAATGCCGCCGGAACAGCAGCGCGGCTCAGGCCAGCGGCCGGAAACGTTCGGATCCATGCCGTCTCCGGAAATATTCTTGCCGATCTTGTCTACCACCAGCACATCGCATTTCGGAAACAGCAGATGAGCGATGGTGGTATAAGAGTAATCGCGCAGCTCGGGTTCCTTGTCGATGATCTCCTGCGGGGAAAGCCCCTGGATCAGGCAGGTTTCGTCATAGGCGTTTTCAACGACTGCGATGCCGCCCAGGATTTTGCAGTTCTGAAGAATGGTCTTTCCGTATTCTTCAATTGCCTTATGCATTTCACTGGGCGGGCAGTGATGAACATCATTGGCGCCGGCCTGCTTGCCAAGGCCGATGGCCATCATTTTCATAAGTCCGCTCTCCCAGCGGCCCCGGAAGGTAGTATGTGGTTTCACCCGGTTCAAAAGAAGGATTCCGTCGCATTCGGCGGCAAATCTGTCGATCTGCACCGGGACATGATGAATGTCTGAGATGCCTATTACTTTTGTCTCCATGCAGCTGACAACGGGACATCCCATGGTCTCTTCCGTGATGCCGTAGTCCTTCAGAATCTGGCGCTGTCCCTCGGCCGTAGCTCCGCCGTGGGACCCCATGGCTGCAACGATATATGGCTGTGCGCCTTTTGATTTTACAAAATCCACTACTGTACGGGACATCAGGGCGATATTGCTGATTCCACGGCTGCCGCAGGTGATAGCGATGCGCTGCCCCGGTTTTATGGTGCCGCTGATGGCGTCGCGGGAAAGCTCACGCTGAATCGTGGAGGGTATTTCAGTCAGATCAATGTGGGTATGATCATATTTTTCACGGATGCGGACAAATTTTGGAATGGGTACATCTTTGATCAGATCGGTAATGGTTTCCATGCTGAATACCTCCTTCAGAGATTATTTTTGATGAAATGGAATATGTTGCTGACATAATTCAAGTATAAATATTAGTTGCTGTAAAGTAAATGAAAAAAGAACGCCGAGGCATCCCTGCCCTGGCGTTCCTGTATATTTTTCTGAACTGTCCGTAATTTTACAGAATCATGAGCTCTCTGCATTCATCTGTTCTGCAGAAGTCAGTTTCCGTAAGGCCCCCTCTGCATTCACTGGCCTGCAGAAATCAGTTCCCGTACGGATCCCCTTCTACATTCACCTGGTCCGGAGGAGTCGTGTTCCCGTACGGGTCCCCCTCAACATTTATTTGATCAGGATCGGTGTATCCCTGGCTCGTGTCGCCGTAGGGGTCGCCTTCCACATTCACATTGCTGTAATCCATGCCCTGTCCGGCAAGAGCCCCGGAAACCCAGACAGAAGGATCTATGCCGAAATACTCGCCTGTCGGGATGCAGAAGTATACGCCATTCCCCTGATCGACATAAGTTTTCCCGTCCATATCCTCGTTCATGGCTCCGCCTACGGAGTGGATGGCGACGGAAATACCGTCATAACCGTAAACAAGGAAGTACTCATCGGAGGACGTGTCTGCACTCTGCTTCTCAGCCGGTTTTTCCTCGGGTTTTGTTTTGGAGAGGAAGGAGGCGCTTACATAGGCCGTGGTGCCGTTGTAGCTGACCTGGTACCAGCCGGTGTCTTTGCCGTCCTGGGAAACGGATCCAAGAACCGTCACCGCTTCTCCGTATGTGAGATTACCGACCACGGAGTCGTTTGTAGAGCAGCCAACCCTTACGTTCAGGTAGTCGCTGGTGGAGTAATAGGTCTCGTTAATGGGAGTGACCGACATCCCTGTTCCGGTGGGAGCCGGAGCCTCGATGATGGCTGTCTTTGTGTCATACTTCAGCACTTTGATGGTGCCGATCATCTTCATGATCTCTTCAAGGTTTTCCTGTTTTACCGCAGAACCCTTGATGGCGAATACTTCATTTTTGGTGGAGACAAATGCCTGGTAGACAGCCTCTGTTTCACCGCCCGCTACAACGGAAGCGGGGAGCGCTTCTCCGTTGGCCAGGTGATCGATGGTAATCGTGTTGCCGCCGTCGCTTAACACGAACCAGTAGTTCGGATCGGACACGACATGCCACTGTTCATTCGGTGCCTGAATGGAAAGGACACCGTCCTCGGTCTGATAAGACCAGGTCTGCTGCTCTGCAGGCTGTGCCGTCTGTTCCTCAGCGACGGCTGTCACGCCAAATGCCATGGCAGTACTTAAAAGCAGCGAAAGTAACAACCCCTTTTTCTTCATCTCTGAATCCTCCTCTGATTTATGAAATATCTTGTCTGATACTCCTTAGTCTAGTTTATTCCTATGATATAGATTTGACAATGTTTTTGACTTAGCAGAAAGCTTAATTTTTGATGAATACTTTCCTGATATTGACTGTTTTGCGTCTTTTCGTACCAAGCACGAAGATGAGTATGGACACGACGGTTTTTGCTGGAATGCATGGCATTGTTTTACTGTGATACTGCAT
>CACZSG010000116.1 GCA_902783665.1 uncultured Lachnospiraceae bacterium
AAGTTGAGCGGGAGGATATTGACACGCCTGCCAAGATCCTTGCGCTGCTGGAAGAAAGGGACCTTCTTTGAACCGGCAGCTGAAGGCATTCCTGCTGGCGCTGGTGCTGTTTGCCGCAACCATCGCGGCAGGCAGCCTTTTTACGGCAAAATATACCAGGCTTAACAACCCGGATTTCTCTTTCTGGACCCGGGAGGCAAAATCCGGGATCCTGGAAGGGCTTCAGGAGAACCTGAACGACGGATCCTTTCCGGTGTTCGGTTCATCCGAATTTCAGCACGGCCTGGGGACACCGTTTCATCCGGCGTCGGTCTTTGCCGGCGGGCATTTCAATCCCATGCTGATCGGAGCAGGGTACTATCAGTCCCTGTCGCACGCGGTCACGCTGGCCGCCATCGAGCCGGAGCTGGAAAACAGAAAGGCAGTCCTGATTGTGTCGCCTCAGTGGTTCAGAAAGACCGGGGTGGTGGATCAGGCCTATGCTTCCCGCTTTTCAGAGACCCTCTATTACGGGATGCTGGACAATGAAAACCTGAGCGATGCCCTGAAGGAAAAACTGAAAGACAGGACGATGGAGCTGATGGGCGTTGACGAGAGAACGCGCACACGCCTTGAACGCCATGACCTTGTTCTGTCCGGGGAAGCATCTGCCGCCGGAAAGGCCATGGACCTGATATGGCGGGCGTTCCTGAAAGAAAAGGACCGTTACATGCTGACGGCGGGCCTGATCAAGGACGGCCTGAAAGAGGGGGACGGCATCCCCGAAGAAGAGCCCGAGCCTGACTGGGAGGCGCTGCTTGCCCAGGCGGAGCTTGCGGGAGAACAGGAAAACACCAACGAATTCTTCATGCGGGACGAGGTCTACGCCCGTCTGCTTCCCCATCTGCCGAAGAAAAAAGGCATGAACGCGGATGCGAAGAAGGGCTATCAGACCGGACCTGAATTTGGTGACCTCCAGCTGTTCCTGGATGTGTGCAGGGAACTCGGGATCACGCCGATGCTGGTGCTGATGCCGGTCAACGGCTATTACTACGATTATACCGGTTTCCCGAAGACCGCGCGGGAAGCTTACTATCAGAAGGTGCGCGGCATTGCCGAAGAAAACGGCGTGCGGGTCGCGGACTTTTCGGACCAGGAATATACGAAATACTTTTTTGAGGACAGAGTCCACCTTGGACAGAAGGGCTGGGTACTGGTGAATAAGAGTCTTTACGACTTCTACATGGACAAGGCGGCAAACGGAGATGAATGACAGGATAACAGACCGGTCGGAGAACAGTATGAAAACCAGACACGGGAAAAAAACAGAGCCTGAACAGAAAAAAGAGTTAAAAGCCGGGTCTGCTGCCGGACGGGATGATCGGAAAGGCAGCGGAAAGCGGTTCCTTCTCTGGACCGCCGGCTTTTACGCCATGATGATGACGCTCTATCTGTATTTTATGCTGGCGAATCTTTCGTCGGCTCCCAAATTTGTATATACACAGTTTTAAGTCAGGCTTTCGGAAGAGGACTTGCCTTCCGCAGAAACGAGAGTGACATAGATGATATTTGATACCCATGCGCACTACGACAGTGCCGAATTCGACGAGGACCGGGACACGCTGCTCCCTCAGATGCATGAGGATGGCATCTGCGCCATTGTCAACGTAGGCGCCAGCTTCGCGGGCGTTGAAAAAAGCCAGGCGCTGGCTGAGCGCTGGCCCTTTGTCTACGCGGCCGCCGGTGTTCATCCGGATCATGTCGGGGAACTGAACGAAGCGAAAATGCAGCGGATGAAGGACCTCTGCGCGAAAGAGAAGACCGTGGCCGTAGGAGAGATCGGCCTGGATTATTACTGGGACAAGGAACCCCGGGAAGTGCAGAAGGAATGGTTCATCCGGCAGCTGCGGCTTTCTCAGGAAGTGGGCCTTCCGGTCATCATCCACAGCAGGAATGCCGCCCAGGAGACCTTCGATATCATGAAGGCGGTTCACGCGGGAAGCACCGGCGGTGTGATCCACTGTTTTTCCGGTTCTGCCCAGATGGCCGTGGAGTATGTGAAGATGGGCTATTACATCGGCATCGGCGGTGTGGTCACCTTTAAGAACGGACGGGTGATGAAAGAGGTGGCGGCGGCAGTGCCGCTGGAGAGGATCCTTCTGGAAACGGACGCGCCTTATCTGGCCCCCGTACCGTATCGCGGAAAAAGAAACCAGTCCGGCTATCTGCCGCTTGTTGCGCAGGAAATTGCCGCTATCCGCGGCATCACACCGGAAGAAGTAGAGAATACGACGCGAAGAAACGCATGTGCGCTGTTTCTTGGGCGTGAAGAGATATAACAGATGAATGCGGTATGAATGTGCCGTATGGATACCTGCATTCGCATAAGAACCCGGAAACGGGCAGAATGGTAAAGTTTCGTAGATACTGCGCTGGGGAATCACCAGGCGGCAGCAGCGAGGGATGACATGGAAGACAACAGGGACAACAGCCTGGAACATATCCGGGAGAATATACAGGAACGCCTTCGGGACCTTGCTCCGGGACGTCACGCGGACCATGGCTTCGACCATGGCGCGGAACAGAATCCTGACCCGGACCCGGAATCCGGGACAGAGAGAGAAGCGGGCCGCGGGCTGTCCGACGGCACCGGAAACGGACCGGCGGAAAAAGGAAAAGGCGGTTTTCTGAGTGCGGTAAGAAGGATGCTCTCACTGCCGGACGTACCGGACGACGAACCCGACGAGGAGGATCCGGAGGAACTGCTGATCCAGGAAGTGCTGGCCAGGGAAGAAGCCCACACGGCCGCATCAGCGGAAAAAAAGGCTTCCAGGAAAAAAGAAAAGGCACGGAAGGCTGCCCAGGCGGCCGCTCAGAAAACCGTAAAGAAACTGGATAACCAGTCGGAGCCGGAGAAGGATCCGCTGCGGCTACGCCTGTACTGGCTGCTTCAGGACACGAAGGAATGGGTCTCCGACCACCTGCGGGCCGTGCTGATCGTCATGGGAATGGTGGCGGCCGTTCTGTTTTTCTACTTATATAACAGGAATGCGACTTTCAACGGATACCGGGTGGCTGCCTCCTATGAGAACCTGGCCACTGTCGGAACCGATTTCGAGAATGCCGGGAAATACATCTTCCGGTATAACGGCGACGGTATTTCATGTGTCAACCGCAGCAACGACATCAAATGGAGCACCACCTACAGCATCCAGGCCCCGGTGGCAGACATCTGCGGGACCACCATGGCGGTGGCGGAGCAGCAGGGCGTGCATGTGTACGTGGTGAACACGGACGGGGAGCTGGGCAGCTTCGAGACCACCATGCCCATCCTGAAGGTCCGCGTTTCACGGCAGGGGCTGGTTGCTCTGGTGCTGCAGGAGGACGACGTGACCTGGGTCAACCTTTACCAGGCGGACGGAACCCTGATCGCCAGCGACAAGACATCCATCATGGAGTCCGGTTATCCGCTGGACATTGCCCTTTCGCCGGACGGGCAGCGCATCGCGGTCTCCTATGTGAAGATTGAGGGCGGCGTACTTTCGGACGAGGTGGTGTTCTACCATTTCGGACAGGCCGGACGGAACAAGGACAATCACATCACGGCCAGCTTTGAATATGAAGAGACCCTTGTCTCGGAACTGTATTTCGTGGACAACAGCGAAGTGGTGGCCATCGCGGACGACGGCTACATTGTCTATTCCGGAAAGGACAACCCGAAGGTCTCCCACCGCGAGAC
>CACZSG010000117.1 GCA_902783665.1 uncultured Lachnospiraceae bacterium
CAGGAAGGCCAGACTGAAAAGACGACTGAAAAGACAGCCGTGACGCCGGTACAGACAGAAGCAGCCGCACCGGGAGAAGGCCTTGTAAAAAATGATACGCCGGTCCTGGATGTGATCAGCCGGTATTACAGGGCATGGGCGGAGAAGGATTTCGAGACCCTTCGCATCATCGATCCCGCGCTAAGCGCAGAGGATGAAGCGGATATTCAGAACAACGACGCCATTGAGAGCTTCAACAACATAGAGACTTACTCGGTCGAAGGCCTGACGGCACAGTCCTACATGGCTTATGTTTACTTTGACGTAAAACTTGCCGGAATCACCACACTAGCGCCTACACTCACGGATTTCTATCTGGCTCCGGACGAGAACGGAAACCTGGTGATCGTGGATAAATACAGTACACAGGAACTTGCGGACTTTACCGAGTCCATGAGGACACAGCCCGGCGTACAGGCGCTTATCCGTCAGGTGGACAGCAAGCTGGCCGATGCTGAGAACCAGGACGAGGATCTGAAAGAATACATCCTGTCGCTTCGCGGAAATTCCGGACAGGAGGACGGCTCCGGAGAGAACACGGGGACGGGGGCCTTCTCGGAAGGGGATGAGGTGACCGCCACCACGATCGTGAATGTCCGCAGCCAGGCTTCCACGAACGGTACCATTTACGGCTCCCTGACACCGGGAGTTTCGGCGACCGTGATCGAAAGCCAGGAGGATGGCTGGACAAAGATCCGCTATGTGAACAGCGGAGTGACCATTGAAGGCTTTGTTATGACACAGTATCTGACCAGCGCGCAGTAAAATACCAGCATTTACGAATGCTATGAAGGAGGTTGCCGCAGTAACCGTTGCTGCCGGGCAGCCTTCTTGTTTGATAGATGACTGAAGTTCCCGATTGTCGGGTTTACGGAAAGATGATGGAAAAAGGCTCACGGAAGGAGGTCGCGGCTTTTTGGAGGACGGACAGGTTCGCATCAATCTCTGGCTTTCAAGGGCGGGTATCTGCTCAAGGCGGGAGGCAGACAGGCTGATCGCCGGGGGCCGCGTGACCATAGACGGAAAGCCTGCGCAGGCGGGCATGAAAGTGGATGCCTCCAGTTCCGTCTGTCTGGACGGGAAACCGGTTGATGGCAGGCAGGAGAGCGAGCTCCTGCTGTTCTATAAACCCAGAGGCGTGGTCTGTACGACGGACAGACGCTGGGGCGACGTGACCGTGGATGATGTCCTGAAATATCCCGTCCGCGTGTTTTCCGTGGGGAGACTTGACAAGGAATCGGAAGGCCTCCTGCTGATGACCAATGAAGGGGATATCCTGAACAAGATCCTGAAGGCGGGAAATGTCCATGAAAAAGAATATATCGTGACGATCGACCGCCCTGTTCCGCCCGAAATGCCTGCCGCGCTTTCCGCGGGCGTTTTTCTGGAAGAACTGGGGGTAAGAACGCTTCCCTGCCGGGTCAGGCAGACGGGGGAAAGAGAGCTGCGCATTGTCCTTACCCAGGGACTGAACCGGCAGATCCGCCGGATGTGCGCCGTATTCGGGTGCAGAGTGACAAAACTGGTGCGGATACGCATCATGAATTTCCGCCTGGGAGATCTGAAGGCGGGAGAATACAGAAAGGCGACCGGTCAGGAACGGGAAAGGCTGAAGGAACTTCTGAAGGATTCCCATAACTGACAGAACCTGCAGGACAGGATAAAACAGATGAACGAAAAACTGGAGCGGATGAGAGAACTGATCCGTATTCTGACAGAAGCTTCGAAAGCTTACTATCAGGACGATACGGAGATCATGAGCAATTTTGAATATGACCGGCTGTATGATGAACTTACAGCGCTGGAGGAGGAGACGGGAACCGTTCTTTCCACCAGTCCCACCGTACATGTCGGATATGAGGCGGTGGACGAGCTTCCGAAGGAAAGGCATGAGCAGCCGATGCTGTCCCTGGACAAGACCAAGGACGTGGAAGCGCTGGCCGCTTTTGCGGGAACGCATGATACGCTTCTTTCCTGGAAGCTGGACGGTTTGACCGTGGTGCTTACCTACCGCGAAGGGGAACTCTCAAAGGCTGTTACCAGAGGCAATGGGGAGATCGGCGAGGTGATCACGCCGAATGCAAAAGTCTTCTGTAACCTTCCCCACAGAATCCCCTGGAAGGGAGAACTGATCCTCCGGGGAGAAGCGGTGATCCTGTACTCTGATTTCGAGAAGATTAATGAAAAGATAGAGGATATCCAGGCAAAATACAAAAACCCCAGGAACCTGTGCAGCGGTTCTGTCAGGCAGCTGAACAGCGAAGTGACCGCCGGCCGGAACGTGCGCTTTTATGCATTTTCCCTTGTGAAGGCGGACGGAGTCGATTTCGGCGATTCCCGCATGCGCCAGTTTGAATGGCTGAAAGAACAGGGATTTGAGGTAGTTGATTTCGAAAAAGTCACCGGAGAAGGAATGGCGGCCGCGGTCGCCAGGTTCGCGGAAAAGATCGCGGATTTTGACGTGCCTTCGGACGGACTTGTCGCTGTCTATGACAGCATCTCATATGGGAGGTCCCTGGGCCGTACCGCCAAGTTCCCCAGAGACTCCATCGCTTTTAAATGGAAAGACGAGATCGCCGAGACGACGCTTCTGGAGGTCGAATGGAGCCCGTCGCGGACCGGACTGATCAACCCGGTCGCCATCTTTGAGCCGGTGGAACTGGAGGGAACCACGGTGAGCCGGGCCAGCGTGCATAACGTGAGCATCGTGCGGGGGCTGCAGCTTGGAATCGGGGACCGGATCACGGTATATAAGGCCAACATGATCATTCCGCAGATCGCGGATAATCTGACCAGAAGCGGAAGCCTGCTGATTCCCGACGTATGTCCCGCCTGCGGAATGCCGACAGCCGTTCAGGTAGTCAGCGAAGCGGAAACGCTTGTATGCACCAATGCAGCCTGCAGCGCAAAACAGATCAAGTCCTATGCGCTTTTTGTCAGCAGGGATGCCATGAATATAGACGGACTGTCGGAACAGACCCTTGAAAAACTGATCGCTCACGGTTTCATCCGGACCTTTGCGGATCTTTATCACCTGGACCGGCACAGAAGCGAGATCGTACAGATGGACGGCTTTGGAGAAAAGTCCTGTGCCAATCTGCTGCAGAGCATCGAGAATTCCAGAAAGACCACGCCGGCGAGGCTTCTGTACGCGCTCGGCATTCCGGGAATAGGAACGGCAAACGCGAGAGTACTTGCAAGGCATTTTAAAGGGGATCTGGATAAAATCCGTGAGGCCTCGGCCGAGGAACTGTCCGGAATAGACGGAATCGGAGAGATCATGGCGGGCGCCATCGTCCGGTATTTCGGGTCGGACAGCAGCAGGCAGGTGCTGGAGCAGCTGCTTCCGGAGCTGGAACTGGATCAGGAGGTTCCGGAGACACAGACACTGCAGATCTTTGAAGGGAAGACCTTCGTGGTGACCGGCAGTGTGGAGCAGTTCGCCAACCGGAATGCGCTGAAAGCATATATAGAAGAACGGGGAGGAAAAGTGACCGGAAGCGTCACCTCCAAAACAGATTATCTAATCAATAATGACCTGAATTCAAATTCTTCCAAAAACCGGAAGGCCAGGGAACTCGGAATTCCGGTCATCTCTGAGAATACAATACTGAACTGGCAGGAGGAATAGGAGATGCCCATCAAAGTGCAGGGGGATCTGCCCGCGGCAGAGATTCTTGAGCGAGAAAATATTTTTGTCATGAATGAATACCGGGCCATGCATCAGGATATCAGACCGATCAAAATCGCGATCCTGAACCTGATGCCGCTGAAGGAGGATACCGAGCTTCAGCTGCTGAGGTCGCTTTCCAATACGCCGCTGCAGGTGGACGTCACCTTTGTGAAGGTGAAGAGCCACGAGACCAGGAATACGTCGATCAGCCACCTGAACAAATTCTATGTAAACTTCGACGATATCCGCGGCGACTATTTTGACGGAATGATCATAACAGGAGCTCCCGTGGAGATGATGGAGTTTGAGGAAGTCGACTACTGGGAAGAACTCACCGGCATCATGGACTGGGTGGAAAGCCACGTGACATCCACCATCTATCTGTGCTGGGGAGCGCAGGCGGCTCTCTACCACTATTACGGTCTGAAAAAGAAGCTGCTTGACAAAAAAATGTTCGGACTGTTCTGGCATAAAGTCTCCAACCGCAAAGTGCCGCTCGTAAGAGGGTTTGACGACCGGTTCCTGGCGCCTCATTCCAGACACACGGAAGTGCCGATGGAGGAGATCCGGAAGTGCGGCGCGCTGACGGTCCTGGCCGAGAGCGAAGAGGCCGGCCTTTTCCTGGCAATGGCAGAGGGAGGCAGAAAGATCTTTGTGATGGGGCATCCGGAGTATGACCGGGTGACGCTGGACGGCGAGTACAAGCGGGATCTCAGGAAGAATCTACCCATAGAAAAACCGGTGAACTACTATCCGGAGGACGATCCGAATGTCCGCCCTTACCTGATGTGGCGGGCCCACGCCAACAACCTGTACACCAACTGGCTGAACTACTATGTTTACCAGGTGACGCCCTATGATCTGCAGGGGACGCCGGATTTCTCGAAGATCCAGATGGACCGGGAAATGGGAACTCCTGGCATTGAACCGGATACGCAGTAAATAAACATTTTTATATAAGGCATTCTAATGCGGAAAAGGAGGGTACTTATGTTCTATGATGGAAAAATCTGGATCGGCGAATCAGATGGAGAAAAGATCTGTATTCTGCCGCAGATGGCGAATCGTCACGGCCTGATCGCCGGTGCTACCGGTACAGGTAAGACCATCACTTTAAAGGTGCTGGCGGAATCTTTCAGTGATGCCGGTGTCCCGGTTTTTCTTGCCGACGTGAAAGGTGACCTGGCAGGCATGTGCAGACCGGGGACGGACAGCGAGGACATGCAGGAGCGTATCCGCCGTTTCGGCCTGGATAAGTGCGGTTTTACCTATCAGTCCTATCCGACGACCTTCTGGGATATCTTCGGAAGGGGCGGGATCCCGCTTCGCACGACGATCTCCGAGATGGGACCGCTGCTTCTTTCCAAACTGCTTGAGCTGAACGAGACCCAGTCGGACATTATGACCATCCTTTTCAAGATCGCGGATGACGAAGGCCTTCTGCTGACGGATACCAAGGATCTGAAAGCCATGCTTCAGTATATGTCGGACAACAACGCGGAGTTTGCGGCCCAGTACGGAAATATGTCAAAACAGAGCATCGGCGCCATCATGAGAGGCGTTGTGGCGCTGGAGGCTCAGGGGGCCGAGGCCTTCTTTACGGAACCCGGACTGGCCATCAGCGACTGGTTCCAGACAGGACTTGGCGGAAAAGGAATGATCAACGTTCTGGACTGCCGCGAACTGGTCAACAGCTCTGTCATGTATTCCACCTTCCTGCTCTGGATGCTTTCCGAACTGTTCACCACGCTTCCGGAAGTGGGAGACCTGGACCGTCCGCGCATGATCTTCTTCTTTGATGAAGCTCACCTGCTCTTCAAGGATATTTCCAAAGCGCTCCGGGACAAGATCGAACAGGTCGTGAAGCTGATCCGTTCCAAAGGAGTGGGCGTCTATTTTATCACCCAGTCTCCGAAGGACATTCCGGATTCCGTTCTGGCACAGCTCGGCAACAAGATCCAGCATGCGCTGCGTGCCTATACGCCCTCCGATGAGCGTGCGGTGAAAGCAGCTGCGGATTCCTTCCGGACCAACCCCGCGTTCAACACGAAGGAGGCCCTGACAGCGCTTGGTACCGGTGAAGCCCTTATATCCGTTCTCGATGAGGAAGGCATTCCCACCATGGTCAAGATCTGCAGGATCCTTCCGCCGCAGAGCAAGATGGGCCAGATTCCCGAGGAGGAGCGTGTACAGGAAGCGCTGATGAGCAACCTCTATCTGAAATACAAGGATCCGGTGGATCCGGAATCCGCCTACGAGATCCTGGAACGGCTGAACCTGCAGCAGGCGGAAGCGGCCGCGCAGGCAAAGAGAGCTGCCGAGGAAGAGAAGAACCGGCTGAAGGAAGAGGCCAGACTGCAGCGTGAGCAGCAGGCGGAGGAGCAGAGAAAAGAGAGGGAACGCCTGAAGGAAGAACAGCGTCTGCTCCGTGAGGAACAGAAGGAAACCGAACGCCTGGAGAGAGAAGCCGCGAAAGAAGAAGCCAGGAAAAAACAGGCCATGAAGACAGTCGCTTCCACGGCCATCGGAACGGTGGGAAGAGAGATCGGAAATACCATCGGAAAGACGGTGGGAGGTACCTTCGGAAAGCGCCTGGGCGGGAACCTCGGAGCCTCTCTCGGACGCAGCATACTGGGCACGTTTTTGAAATAAGGTCTTTCCTTTTCCGGTAGAGTGTGCTAGAATACATAAGGCATTGTGGCGAAAAAGCCTCATATTAATTAATAAAGGAGAATGACGTATGAAACATATCCGTACGCTGAACACCAAACCGTTGCAGAATACTTTGAAAAAGGGCGGCTGCGGCGAATGCCAGACTTCTTGCCAGTCTGCTTGCAAGACTTCCTGCACCGTTGGAAACCAGACTTGCGAGAACAATAAATAATCGTAGGAAAAAGGAATGACAAGCAGCGGAGTTGTTTGCTTCGCTGCTTTTGTTTGCAGAACGAAAGTGAGGACTGTGTGTGATACACCAGTACAAAAATAACGGTTATAATATTGTTCTTGATGTCAACAGCGGTTCGGTCCATGTCGTGGACGACCTGGTGTACGACGTGATCGAACAGCTGGATCACGGCAGAACAGCGGAAGAAATTCCTCAACTGCTCGAAGGGAAATATGCCCCTGAGGAGATCAGGGAAGCGCTGGATGAATGTGAAACACTGAAAAAGGACGGCGCGCTCTTTACGGAAGATGTATATGAAAACGCCATTACGGATTTCAGGGCAAGACCTGCGGTCGTCAAAGCCCTGTGCCTGCATATCGCGCATGACTGCAATCTCGCCTGCCGCTACTGTTTTGCGGAAGAGGGCGAATACCATGGCAGAAGAGCGCTGATGAGCTTCGAAGTGGGCAAAAAGGCGCTGGATTTTCTGATCCATCATTCGGGAGCCAGAAAGAATCTGGAAGTGGACTTTTTCGGCGGGGAACCGCTGATGAACTGGCAGGTCGTCAAAGACCTTGTGGCCTATGGCCGCAGCCAGGAAAAACTGTACGGAAAACAGTTCCGGTTCACGCTTACCACCAACGGCGTTTTGCTGAACGAGGAAGTGATGGAGTTCTGCAACCGCGAGATGGCCAATGTCGTTCTTTCCATCGACGGACGGAAAGAAGTGCACGACTTCATGAGGCCCTTCCGCAGCGGTGCGGGCAGCTATGATATGATCCTTCCGAAGTTCAAGACTTTTGCTGATTCCAGGAATCAGGAAAAATATTATGTCAGGGGGACCTTCACCCACTACAACACCGATTTCGCCAGCGATGTGCTTCATCTGGCGGATCAGGGATTCCGGCAGATCTCGGTGGAACCGGTAGTGGCTTCTCCTGCGGATGACTATGCGCTGCAGGAATCGGATCTCCCGAAGATCTTTGAAGAATATGACCGCCTTGCGAAGGAAATGATCCGCAGAGAAAAGGAAGGGAACGGCTTTAATTTCTTCCATTTCATGCTGGACCTGACCGGCGGCCCCTGTGTTTACAAACGGCTTTCGGGCTGCGGTTCAGGAACAGAATACCTGGCCGTTACGCCCTGGGGGGACTTCTACCCCTGCCATCAGTTTGTCGGAAACGAGGATTTCCTGCTTGGCAATGTGGATGACGGGATCGTCCGTCAGGATATTGTCGACGAATTCAAATGCTGCAATGTCTATGCAAAAGAGAAATGCAGAAAATGCTTCGCCAGATTCTACTGCAGCGGAGGCTGCGCGGCGAATGCCTACAATTTCCACGGCAGCATTCTTGATGCCTACGATGTGGGCTGTGAAATGCAGAGAAAACGCGTTGAGACAGCGATCATGATCAAAGCCGCGCTTGCGGATTGAATATGAAGTAACAAAGGAGAAAGGTAACTATGAACAAGAAGAGGGCAAAAATCACACTTGGCGCTATTGCAGTTCTGCTGGTTCTTCTGGTCTATACCGTTGGATTCGGGTTCGGAAAGACCGGAACCGGAGCTGCAAAGAATATCATTCTGGGCCTCGATCTTTCCGGCGGTGTCAGTATCACGTATCAGGCAGTCGGCGATGAAGATCCGTCCGCCGAAGACATGAGCGACACGGTATACAAGCTGCAGCAGAGGGTACAGACCTACAGTACGGAAGCTCAGGTCTACCAGGAAGGCGGAAACCGTATCAACATCGAGATTCCCGGTGTTACAGACGCGAATGCCATTCTGGAAGACCTCGGAAAACCCGGTTCTCTGCAGTTCCAGCTGTCAGACGGAACCGTTGTACTGGATGGAACCCAGGTAGCCAGCGCTTCCGCAGGAACACAGCAGGATCAGACGACCAGAGCGACCCAGTATGTGGTTCAGCTTGAACTGACCGACGACGGCGCAGAGGCTTTTGCCAAGGCAACTTCGGAGAACGTCGGAAACGTGATCCAGATCGTCTATGACAACGAAGTGATCAGTGCCCCCAGAGTAAACGAAGCAATTACGGGCGGACGCGCGGTGATCACCGGCATGGGCACCGTGGAAGCGGCTCAGAATCTTGCTTCCTTTATCAGGATCGGTTCCCTTTCTCTTGAACTTGAAGAGATCCGTTCCAACGTTGTCGGTGCGCAGCTTGGTGAGAATGCCATCCGCACCAGCCTGATTGCCGGTGCCATCGGCCTTGTGATCGTCATGATCTTCATGATCGTCATGTACGCGCTTCCCGGCGTGGTGGCAAGCGTTGCGCTTATCATCTACACACTGCTTGTCCTTGTTCTGCTGAACGGATTCGACATGACCCTGACACTTCCGGGTATTGCCGGTATCATCCTGGGCATCGGTATGGCCGTGGATGCGAACGTTATCATCTACGCGCGTATCCGTGAAGAGATCGCGGCCGGTTCTTCCGTTGGCGGAGCCATCCGCACCGGTTTCAAAAAAGCGCTTTCCGCTATCCTGGACGGCAACATTACCACTCTGATCGCGGCATTCGTGCTGAACCTTCTCGGCACCGGTTCCGTTAAGGGCTTTGCCCAGACGCTTGCGCTTGGTATCGTTGTATCCATGATCACGGCGCTCATTATCTCCAGACTGATCATCACCGCGCTTTATGAGCTCGGATATTCCGATGAGAAGTATTACGGCAAAGCGAAAGAACGTCCTACCATCGACTTTATCGGGAAGAGAAAGATCACGCTCATCATTGCCTGCGTGGCCATCCTTGCCGGACCGCTGTTCATGGTCATCAACAATGCCGCCGGCAGAGGACCTCTGAACCTGAGCATGGACTTCGTGGGCGGTACTTCCACAAGCATTTCCTTCAACGAGGACCTGAGCATTGCCCAGATCGATTCCGATGTAAAGCCGCTGTTCCAGCAGGTGACGGGAGATGCTGAGATCCAGTCCCAGAAGGTGGCCGGAACCAATGACGTCTACATTAAGACCCGTGTTCTTACAGTAAGCGAACGTGAAGAAGTGTCCCAGCTGCTGCAGGATGCCTACGGACTTGAGGAGGCTGCGGTTTCCTTCGAGACCATTTCCTCCACCGTCAGCAATGAGATGAGACAGGATGCCGTCATCGCGGTCATCGTTGCCACGCTCTGCATGCTGGTCTACATCTGGCTGCGTTTCAGGGATATCCGTTTTGCCGGCAGTGCTGTGCTTGCGCTGATTCATGACGTTCTGGTCGTATTCTCCTGCTACGCGGTCGTAAGGATCTCCGTTGGAAATACCTTTATTGCGTGCATGCTGACCATCGTCGGTTACTCCATCAACGCGACGATCGTTATCTTCGACCGTATCCGTGAGAACCTGAAGCTGATGCCGAAGGCGGACCTCGGAGCCATCGTGAACCGAAGCATTACGGATACACTGACTCGAAGCCTGTATACATCCTTCACGACGTTCATCACCATCGCCGTCCTTTATGTGCTTGGTGTGGCGACCATTAAGGAGTTCTCGCTTCCGCTTATGGTCGGTGTCATCGCCGGCGGATTCTCCTCCGTCTGCATCACAGGTGTTCTGTGGTGGATGCTGAAGAAGGGTCAGAAGAAAGCATAAACAGTCCATTCAGGCCTTCCGGTTCGCCGGAAGGCCTTATTTTTGATGATCAAAGAGGAAAGAGAGAGCTGCTTCATGGAAGAAAAATGGGTGGTTTCCGCGAAAAGAGCGGATTTCGCGGAAATTGGAAAAAAGTTTCAGATCGACCCTGTGATCGCCAGGATCATACGGAACAGGGATGTGATCGGGGATGAAGCGGTGAGAGAATACCTTTACGGTGACCTTACCTCCCTGCATGATCCGCTTCTTCTGAAAGGCTGCCGGGAAGCGGCAGAGATCCTTTCTGAAAAGATCCGGCAGAAAAAGCGCATCCGGATCATCGGGGATTATGATATTGACGGCGTGAATGCGACGTATATCCTGCTGAAAGGCCTGAGAAGGGCGGGAGCCGAGGTGGACTGCGAGATCCCTGACCGCATGAAGGATGGCTTCGGCGTGAACAGCAGCCTGATCGCGCTGGCCATCGAAGAGGGGATAGACACGGTCATTACCTGCGACAATGGCATTTCTGCGCTGGAACCGGTCCGGTTCGCGAAGGAGAATCATATGACGGTCATCGTGACGGATCATCACGAGCCTTCTTACCAGACAGAAGAAGACGCATCCGGGGAAGGACCGGAGGGCACCGCACGCCGCTATATTCTGCCGGAAGCCGATGTGATCGTGGATCCGAAGCAGCCTGGATGTCCTTATCCGGAAAAAGGCATCTGCGGGGCTGTGGTCGCCTGGAAAGTGATGATGGCTCTTTATGCACTCTGCGGGATCCCGGAAAAGGAAGCCATGGTCTTTCTGCCGTATGCAGCATTCGCCACGGTCGGCGATGTGATGGACCTGAAAGGGGAGAACAGGATCATTGTCAGACATGGGCTGAAGGCGCTGTCATCTACAGACAATACCGGGCTTAAGGCGCTGATCAGTCTATGCGGTCTGGAAGGACAGGCACTGACCGCCTACCATATCGGATTTGTCCTGGGGCCCTGTATCAACGCCAGCGGCAGACTTGAAACTGCGAGACATGCCCTGGCGCTGCTCCTGGCGGAAAATATGCGGGAAGCGCTGCCCCTGGCGCAGAAGCTGAAGGATCTGAACGATGCCCGTAAGAAGATGACGGCGGATGGAGTGGAAGAGGCCTGCCGGCTGATCGAAGGGTCAGATCTGAAGCAGGACAGGGTGCTGGTCGTCTACCTGAAGGACTGCCATGAAAGCGTGGCCGGGATCATTGCGGGAAGGCTTCGGGAAAGGTATTATCGTCCTGTGTTCGTTGTGACAAAGGGCGAGAACTGCGCGAAAGGTTCCGCGCGCTCCATAGAAGGGTATTCCATGTTTGACGAGATGGTGAAGGTGCAGGATGTTTTTCTGAAGTTCGGCGGGCATCCGATGGCTGCCGGCTTTTCTCTGGAGGAAGAGAAGATCGGAGAGATGCGGCGCCGCCTGAACTTGAACTGTACTTTGGACGATGCGGAACTGACCCCCAAGGTGGTGATCGATGTTCCCATGCCTGTCAGCTATGTTACGGAAGGCCTGATCAGGCAGCTCTCCGTGCTGGAACCCTTCGGGAAAGGAAACGAAAAGCCGCTTTTTGCCCAGAAGGATCTGAGGGTGCTCTCGGCCAGGATTCTCGGAAAGAACCGGAACACGGTAAAGATGACGGTGTGTGACAGTACAGGCTGCGAGATGGAGGCCATGTACTACGGTGAAGCGGACCGGTTTCTTGATGAAATGGCAGAACGGTACGGAGTTCAGGAAAAACAGAGGCTTCTGGCCGGAATGACTGGCAGGGTGACTCTGTCTATGGTATACTATCCGCAGATCAATTCCTATATGGGAAGGAATACGCTTCAGGCAGTTATCAAAAATTACAGGTTCGGGTAACTTTTGCTTGCCTTTTTGAAGAAAAGTGTGTATACTATAGGAGCTGTGAAACAGTTCGGGGTATGGCGTAGCTTGGTAGCGCGCTCGGCTGGGGGCCGAGAGGTCGCAGGTTCAAATCCTGTTGCCCCGATTTGAAAAGCCTTGTGTATACAGGGCTTTTCTTTGTATCCGGAAAAAACGGATGACAGGATTATGGGAAATGTTTTATTCTGAAGAAAGAACCGGCCTGTTTCGCAGTCCGGGAGATCGGAGGATACGGAAAATGAAAGTATTTGTTACAGGTGTATGCGGACAGCTGGGGCATGACGTCATGAATGAACTGGATAAACGCGGACATGAAGGGGTCGGCTCTGATATTTCCGCACAGTACAGCGGAGTGGCTGACGGCAGTGCCGTAACCGCCATGCCCTACGTCCAGCTGGATATTACGGATGAGGCCGCAGTACGAAAGGTTCTTACGGAAGTGAAACCGGACGCGGTGGTCCACTGCGCCGCATGGACAGCCGTGGACGCTGCGGAAGATGACGATAAGAAGGATAAGGTGCGCGCCATCAATGCTGGCGGCACGGAGCATATCGCAAAAGTCTGCAGGGATCTGGACTGCAAAATGGTCTATATCTCCACCGACTATGTGTTCGACGGGCAGGGGACAGAGCCATGGGAGCCGGACTGCAAGGCGTACAGTCCTCTGAATGTCTATGGACAGACAAAGCTGGAGGGAGAACTTGCGGTCAGCAGCAGCCTCGAGAAATACTTTATCGTCAGGATCGCGTGGGTATTCGGACGAAACGGAAAGAATTTCATCAGGACCATGCTCCAGGTGGCAAAGACACATGACACCCTTCGCGTGGTGAATGATCAGATCGGCACGCCGACCTATACGTACGACCTGGCCAGACTTCTGGCAGACATGATCGAAACTGAGAAATACGGCTACTATCATGCCACGAATGAAGGGGGATATATCAGCTGGTACGA
>CACZSG010000118.1 GCA_902783665.1 uncultured Lachnospiraceae bacterium
AAAGATCACGGAAGTATGCAATGCCATCATGAGCGCTAAGGTGCTGAAGTATGACACCAAGATGGCCGTAAAGAAAGAGACACCGCAGGTCAGCGAATTCTCCGTAGTTGCAGTGGACAAGACCATGTATGTAACCTCTGACGGTCTGAATGTCAGAAACGGCTGCTCCACCAACGACCAGATCGTCGGCGGCCTCAGCTACGGCGCCAGTGTTCACGTGATCGGCGTTGTACAGAGAAACGGCGCGGACTACGGCTGGTACCAGGTGGACTACAACGGCAGCGCAGGATACGTTTCCGCAAGCTTCCTTTCTGACAGCAAGCCGGCCCAGAAGGAAGAGAAGAAGGCTGACGGCCCGTCCTTCACCGGCAAGGCTACGACCATCTATGCCATGAGCGGAACAGCGATCACCATCTACCAGGCAACAGACAATTACTGGTACGATTCCCAGGGAAGAAAGTACACCTTCCTCACCGACTATGAACTGACCAACGAAGGCGGAGAGGCGTTCACCACCAACAAGCCGGTTTCCGAGCAGACAGGCCCGACTCCGACAGGCAATACCATCACGGTCTACTGGCTGAACGGAAATGCCGAGACCCTGAAAGAGTACAGCGACGGCTCTTACTATTCCAGCGGCTGGGTACAGTACTGGGCAACCGGTGCAGGAACCTATGCAGGTGCTGACGGAACAACCCTGTATGCACAGGAACCCGCCATTGGCGAAAAGACGGATGAGAACGAGAGCTATGGCCTGATCTCCGACGGATCCGGAAGACCGGTCGTTGTAAATGCCGGCGGCGGCGCTTACTATGACGAATCCGGCGTGGAATACCACAAACAGGACGACGGAACCTTCATCGACCAGTACGGTGCAACCTATCAGGTTCAGTGGTAAATGTTAGTGGGGTCAGACCCCAGGCCTTCCGGTTCAAAGGCCTGACAGCTGGCTCAGTTAAAGGTTGAAAAAGGGGTCAGGCCCCATTACAATAGTATTACATAGAAGCTATTGATGTAATATATCTGTAATGGGGCCTGACCCCTTTTTAGGAGACTGCCATGATCACGATGAAAATGATAGACCAGACAATAGCGGACGGGCCGTACAAAGACAACTGGGATTCACTGGCGGGGCATCCTGAACCGAAGTGGTTCCGCGACGCGAAGTTCGGCATCTTCATTCACTGGGGCGTGTACAGCGTGCCTGCCTTCGGAAGTGAATGGTATCCGAGGAACATGTACATCAGAAATTCACCCGAATATGAGCACCATATCAGAACATATGGGCTGCACAAAGATTTTGGTTACAAAGACTTTATCCCTCTCTTTCAGGCGGAAAAATTTGATCCGGAAGCCTGGGCGGAGCTTTTCCGCTCCTCCGGGGCGAAGTATGTGGTTCCGGTCGCGGAACACCATGACGGATTTCAGATGTACCGCAGCAGCCTTTCTCACTGGAACGCTGCCGAGATGGGCCCATGCAGGAATATTCTTGGGGAACTTGACGATGCATGCCGGAAAGCGGGCCTTACAGTGGGCGCGTCCTCTCACCGGGCGGAGCACTGGTTCTTTATGGGGCACGGAAAAGAGTTCGACAGCGATATCAGGGAACCACTAAAAAAAGAAGACCTTTACTGGCCTGCCATGCCGGAGGCGGATCATATGGATCTGCATTCCAGCCCCGCGCCTTCGAAGGAGTTTCTTGAGGACTGGCTCCTTCGGACCTGTGAACTGGTACAGGAATATCAGCCGCGCCTGATCTATTTTGACTGGTGGATCAGGCATGAGACCTTCAGGCCTTACCTGAAAAAGTTTGCAGCCTTCTATTATAATCTCGCGGAGAAATGGCAGCAGGAGGTCCTGATCTGCTACAAGCATGACGGTTTCCTCTTCGGAACGGCAGTGCCCGATGTGGAGAGAGGGCAGTTTGCTTCCATGAAGCCCTACTGCTGGCAGTCGGATACTTCTGTCGCGCTGAACTCATGGGGATATACAGAGGGGAACCGTTACCGCACCGGCGCGGAGATTCTGCGGGACCTGATCGATATTGTCAGCAAGAATGGCTGCCTGCTTCTGAATATCGGGCCGAAAGCTGACGGGACGATCCCGGAAGAGGACAGCAGGATCCTGAAAGAGATCGGAGCCTGGCTTAGCCGGAACGAAGAAGCCATTTACGGGACCAGGCCGTGGAAGATCTTCGGCGAGGGACCGACAGAGGTGACCGAAGGCTTTTTTACGGATGATATCAAAAAAGAATTTACATCATCGGACATCCGCTATACGCGACGGGGAAGCAGCCTGTATGCCATCTTTATGCAGCCTTCCGGCGACGGACAGTACTGCATGCCGGCACTGGCAGAAAAAAACGAGAAGGAAAAGCCTGTATTCCAGGGCCTGATCAGAGCGGTTGAAACCCTCGGAGACATGAAGATCACCGGAACATACCGGGATGAAAACGGACTGCATGTCAGCACTGACGGATCCGGGAATTCAGATGACGCACTGCCTGTTGTATTCAGGGTGACGCTTGAATAGCCCCAATGGGGTCAGACCCCACGAAAGGATTGAATATGAACCGTAACAGCACTGTTTACCAGACATATCTGCAGATCCTCCGGCGCGAGCTCGTCTGCGCGATGGGTTGTACAGAGCCTATAGCGCTGGCCTACTGCGCGGCCAAGGCCCGGGCTGTCCTGGGCTGCCTGCCGGACCGGATCCGGGTGGAGGCAAGCGGAAACATCATCAAAAATGTCAGAAGCGTGATCGTGCCGAACACGGGCGGCAGGAAAGGAATTGCCGCGGCCGCGGCCATAGGTGTGCTGGCGGGAGATGAGGAAGCAAAGCTTCAGGTGCTGGCACATGTGACGGAGGAACAGAAAAAAGGGCTTGGAGACTTTATGAATCAGGTCAGGACGGAAGTCCTGCCGCTGGATTCGGAATGCCTGCTGGATATGATCGTCACGGTGTGGTCCGGAGAAAAGGTCGCGAAAGTGCGGATCGCCCAGGAACATACCAATATCGTGCTGATCGAAAAGAACGGGGAGATTCTGTTTGACAGGGAGCCGGATGCAGGAGCGGAAGACCCGGAAGGTCCGGAAGACGTGCCGGATTATTCGCTGCTGAAGGTGAAGGACATCTGCGATTTCGCATGGACGTGTGATATTGAAGATGTACGGGAGACACTGGACCGTCAGATCGACCTGAATACCGCGATCTCGCGGGAGGGACTGCTGCACGATTACGGAGCGAATATAGGAAAAGTGCTCCTTGGCACGGGCACCGATGTGCGGACCAG
>CACZSG010000119.1 GCA_902783665.1 uncultured Lachnospiraceae bacterium
GTGATCTGGGCTTTCGAAGGACGCGGCCTGAAGATTCCCCACGGGCTTGATATTGCCATCTACGGGGATATCCCGGCCGGCAGCGGCCTGTCCTCCTCGGCTTCTCTGGAAGTGCTGACTGGGCTCATTCTGAAAGATACCTTCGGTTTCGACCAGCTGTCCATGGTGGACCTGGCGCTGATCGGACAGTATTCCGAGAATAACTATAACGGCATGAACTGCGGCATTATGGACCAGTTCGCCAGTGCCATGGGCAAAAAGGACCATGCCATTTTCCTGGATACCGCCACGCTGAACTATGAGTACGCGCCGGTGGTGCTGAAGGACGCGAAGATCGTCATCACCAACAGCAAGGTGAAGCACAGCCTGGTGAACAGCGCCTACAACGACCGCAGAAGAGAGTGCTCCGAGGCGTTGGCCGATCTTCAGAAAGTGGTGAAGATCGAGACCCTTGGCGACCTGACCGAGGAACAGTTCGAACAGTACAAAGATGCCATCCAGGATCCGGTCAACCAGAAGAGGGCAAAACACGCGGTATATGAGAACCAGCGCACCATCAAGGCGGTGCAGGCTCTGAAAGAGGACGACATCGAGGCCTTCGGAAAGCTGATGAATGCTTCCCATGTCTCCCTGCGTGATGACTACGAGACTTCCTGTGAAGAATGCGACCTGCTGGCCGAGCTGGCCTGGAGCATTCCGGGCGTCATTGGCAGCCGTATCACGGGCGGCGGCTTCGGCGGCTGTACCGTCAGCATCGTGAAGAACGATGCGGTGAAGACCTTCACCGAGACGGTCGGGCGCACCTATCAGGAGAAGACCGGCCACAAGGCGGAGTTCTACATTGTGGATGTGGGCGACGGGGCTCACAGAGATTGAGGGGAGAGAACATGTTAAGCAGTAAGATAGCAAGACTGGTACAATACGGGATCGGCTGCGGTCTGGTCCCGGAGTGTGAGCGGATCTATACCACGAATCTGCTCCTGGATTGTTTCCATGAACATGAGTATCTGGAGGAAGAGGCAGAAACGGCAGGCCCTGCCGGGCCGGAGGACCTGGAAGAGATCCTGAAGGATCTGCTGGACGAGGCGGTCAGCCGTGGTGTCATCGAGGACGGCATCGCAAGCCGGGACCTGTTCGACACGAAGCTGATGAACTGCCTGGTGCCGCGCCCTGCGCAGGTGCAGGCGGCTTTTGCGGCGCATTATCAGAACAGCCCGCAGGAGGCGACCGAATATTATTATAAGCTGAGCCAGGATACGGACTACATCCGCCGGTACCGCATCAAAAAGGACCGGAAGTGGAAGGTGGACAGCCCCTACGGCGAGATCGACATCACCATCAACCTTTCCAAGCCCGAGAAGGACCCGAAGGCCATCGCGGCCGCCGGAAAAGCAAAGAGCAGCAGCTATCCGAAGTGCCTGCTCTGCGCGGAAAACGAAGGCTATGCAGGAACCATGACACATCCGGCCAGGGAGAACCACCGCATCATTCCGCTGACGCTGAACCAGGAGCCTTTCGCCCTGCAGTACTCTCCGTATGTGTACTACAACGAACACTGCATTGTTTTTAATAAAAAGCATGTTCCCATGAAGATCGACCGGGCGGCTTTCCGCAAGCTTTTTGATTTTGTGGAACTGTTCCCGCATTACTTCCTGGGCTCCAACGCGGACCTGCCCATCGTGGGCGGTTCCATCTTAAGCCACGACCATTTCCAGGGCGGACATTACACCTTCGCCATGGCCAAAGCGCCCATCGAGATCCCGGTGACCATCCCGGGGTACGAGGATGTACAGGCCGGCATCGTTAAGTGGCCGCTTTCCGTGCTGCGGATCCGCCATAAGGAGACGGCCCGCCTGGTGGACCTTGCCACCCATGTGCTTGCCTGCTGGAGAGGCTATACGGACGAAGAGGCCTTCGTCTTTGCCGAGACGGACGGGGAGCCGCACAACACCATCACGCCCATCGCCAGAAAAGCGGCGGACGGCCTTTTCGAGATGGATCTGACGCTGCGCAACAACATTACGACGGAAGAACACCCGCTGGGCGTCTATCATCCGCACGCGCAGTACCATCACATCAAGAAGGAGAACATCGGCCTGATCGAAGTGATGGGCCTGGCGGTCCTGCCGGCCAGACTGAAGGAAGAGATGGCGCTGCTGGAGGATGCCATTTTAAACGGCAAGGACATTGCCGCAGACGAGCGCATTGAAAAGCACGCTGCCTGGGCGGCTGAATTCCTGCCGAAGTACGACAGCATTACGAAGGACAACATCACGGAGATCCTGCAGCAGGAGATCGGACAGGTATTCGTGCACGTGCTGGAGGATGCAGGCGTTTACAAGTGCACCGAAGAAGGCAGAGCGGCGTTCCTGAAGTTTATCGGAACGCTGTAAGTGGGACAGAAGGGACGTTCGCCTTTGTCCCATTTTGGAAAAATGGGACAAAGGCGAACGTCCCTTCTGTCCCACGGTTTGTAAAGCCGCCCGGAAGGCGGCAGATTGGAGAGTATTATGAAAAACATCCTGATCACCGGCGGTGCCGGGTATATTGGAAGCCATACGGCAGTGGAGCTGCTGAATGCCGGATACGGCGTGACCGTCTTCGACAACCTGTGCAATTCCTCCAGAGAATCTCTGAAACGCGTGGAAGAGCTGACGGGAAAAGAAGTGCATTTCTATGAAGGAGACATCCGTGACGCGGCAGCGCTGAAAGAGATGTTCGAAAAAGAGGAGATCGCCGCGGTCATTCACTGCGCGGCCCTGAAGGCTGTAGGTGAGTCAGTGCGCAAACCGCTGGAATATTACCAGAACAACATCACCGGCACGCTGACGCTGCTGGATGTGATGCGCCAGGTGGGCGTGAAGAACATTGTCTTTTCCTCCTCGGCGACCGTATACGGAAACCCGGAGATCATTCCCATCACGGAGGAGTGCCCGAAGGGCCAGTGCACCAACCCCTACGGCTGGACAAAATCCATGATGGAGCAGATCATGAGCGACCTGCAGAAGGCGGATCCGCAGTGGAACGTGGTGCTGCTTCGCTACTTCAACCCGGTGGGCGCCCACAAGAGCGGACGCATCGGAGAAGACCCGAAGGGCATCCCCAACAACCTGATGCCGTACATTTCCCAGGTGGCCGTAGGTAAGCTGGAGAAGCTGGGCGTATTCGGAAACGATTATGACACTCCGGACGGAACCGGTGTGAGAGACTATATTCATGTGGTGGACCTGGCCGTGGGACATGTAAAGGCCATCGACTATATTCTGACGAATCCGGGTCTGGATGTCATCAACCTGGGCACCGGCGTAGGCTATTCCGTGCTGGATATGGTGAAGGCCTTCTCCAAAGCCTGCGGAAAGGAGATCCCCTACGAGATCAAACCGCGCCGCGCCGGCGACATCGCCATGTGCTACGCGGATCCTTCGAAGGCCGCCCGTGTGCTGGGCTGGAAAGCCGAGCGCGGCCTGGACGAGATGTGTGAGGACAGCTGGAGATGGCAGTCCGCGAACCCGAACGGATATAACGCATGAATGGGACAATAGGGACGTTCGCCTCTGTCCCACTAAAGTATTCAGGCCGGAGTTATCTCCGGCCTGTTGCTTTAGTGGGACAGAGGCGAACGTCCCTATTGTCCCACCGCAGTGGGAACGACCCTGCTGTCCCACTTTTTCTCACTGCCGGCAGTGAATCACGGTCGGATCCATCTTCGAAAGATCCGTGCATCCCGTGAAGGCCATGGCTTTCGCCAGTTCTTCGTTTGCTTTCTTCAGATACTCTGCCACACCGTCGGCCCCGTTCTTTTTGATGGCGGTCATCAGCGGGCGGCCGATGCAGACGGCTGTCGCACCCAGCGCCAGCGCCTTGAAGGCGTCCAGGCCGGTGGAGATTTCGCAGTCCACGAAGATGGGGCATGCGCCGTTCACGGCTTTTACGATGTCCGGAAGCACCATCAGCGGCGGGCAGGCATATTCAATTCGGTTGTTGTGGTGGGAGATGACCAGACCCTGCGCGCCGGCTTTCAGACATTCTTCGGCATCATAGGTGCTGAGAACGCCCTTCACCATGAGGGGGAGCTTTGTGGAGGCACAGATCTCTTTCAGCTCTTCCGTGGTCATCGGTGTCATTTCTTCGCCCATGCAGATGTCGTGGCTTCCGTTATCGGAAAAGGCATGGTCGATGTCAATGCCTACGGCCAGAAGGCCAAGCCGCTCCGCATGGCGGATCTTCTTGTAGATCATCTCTCTGTCCGTGTAGGGCTTGATGATCTCCACAAACGGTGCACCATAGCCGGCCAGTGTCTCGATGACGGATTCGGAGGCCATGCCGTAAAAAGTGATGGCACCCGCGCGGGCAGCGCCTTCGGCATACATTTTATCAGCGCCTTCGAACATGAAGTGGTCCAGATGGGAGAGGGCCGCCGTCATGATGGGAGACGGGAACTTCTGCCCGTAAAGATCCAGGGTGAGGTCCGGGGTGCAGGAGTTCATGTAGCGTGTCTCGATCAGAAGAGAATCCAGATAGTTTCGGGTGATGATGTTTGAGTTGCCGGTTCTTTCTGCCATAATATACCTCCTTTGTATGAGTCAGAGGGACGTTCACCTTGACTCATTCGGGCGGGACAAAGGGACGTTCGCCTCTG
Organism: uncultured Lachnospiraceae bacterium; assembly: GCA_902783665.1. Taxonomy (GTDB): domain Bacteria; phylum Bacillota; class Clostridia; order Lachnospirales; family Lachnospiraceae; genus Choladousia. The sequence goes on from CACZSG010000119.1 coordinate 4,640, forward strand.
TCCCACTTAGTTTCCAGACCGAAAATCCGGTTCGTTAATTAAGTGGGACAGAGGCGAACGTCCCTTTGTCCCACTTGAATGAGTCAAGGTGAACGTCCCTCTGACTCATTCTCTGTGCATACATACGCTGTCCCGCACGACAAGGGTGGGGCAGACCTGTGTTTTGGTTACGATGGAGTCCCGTCCGTTGATCAGTTCCACCACTCTTCGGACGGCGATCTTTCCCATTTCGGTGTTGGGTACACGCATGGTGGACAGTCTGGGCGAGGCGATCTCCGAGAAGGGAAGGTCGTCGAACCCGATGATGGAGACGTCCTCCGGGATGCGGTATCCCTTTTCTTTCAGTGCTTTCATGGCGCCCAGCGCGATCATGTCGTTGTCGGCAAAGAACGCGGTGGGCAGTTTCTTTTTTTCTTCCAGAAGCTTCAGCATGTCCTGATAAGCGCCGTTCATGGTGGTGGAAACGGTGAAGCTGTTTTCCTCTTTGCAGGGAAGGCCGTGTTTTTTCAGCGCGATCTGATAACCGGTGTACCGGGAGCGGAAACCCTTGATACGGTAGGAACCCCGGAGATAGCCGATATCCTTGTGGTTGTTCCGGATCAGGTATTCGGTGGCCATGCGGGCGGCGTCCGCATTGTTGATCAGCACGGCATTCAGCTCCATGGCCTCGTCCCAGTAGTCCAGGATGACCAGAGGACAGGGCGGATTCCGGAAAAGATCCAGGTCATCTCCCTGCATCTCGGTGGCAAGCACGACTGTGGCGCTGCCGGCTTCAAAGAGAAGGTTCCTGACGGTGTGCTCATAGTTCTCTTCCCGTTGGTCCACGTGGCAGAGGACCATTTCGAAGCCGTAATGCCTGCACTCCTGTTCGAAACCATGTATGAGGGCCGGAAAAAACGGGGTATCATCGACAATCGAACCGTTTTTGCGGAAGATGACCAGCTTGATCTTGGTCACTGCGTTTTCCGAAAGGTATCCGCTGTCCCGGGCAGCCTTAAAGATAATGTCGGCCGTTTCCTTGTTTACTCCCTTTTTGTGGTTGAGTGCATTGGATACGGTTGCAGGAGAAAACCCCGTGATCCTGCTTAATTCCCGGACGCTGATCTTCATGAATGAATCCTCTTAATCCCCTTGTTTCTGTCTTTTTCTGCGATGAAACAACACTTTCTGTCAGTTATTATACACTACTGTATGTAAAAAGAGAATACGGCAGTTCACCTGCCGTGAAACTGCCGCGTTTCGACCTGATACATGGAATGGCTTGCGAAGAAAACCAAACATTTACATAAACGTTTATATTAACGTTCATAAATAAAAGCCCTAAAAAACTGGTTTCTCCCACTCTAAACCAACGGATTCTTTGGGCATTACAGACGAATACAGACCGTTTTCTTTGTGAAATAGATACGAAATAAGGAAGACTGAAAAACCAAATATTGAAACGGTATAAAAACATGTTTATACTATGTTTAGAAACAAGAAAGGAAATGTCTGATTAAGTATTCGCAATTTCTGAAAGGAACAGATTCAGAAAGGCCCCAACTTATTCAGGAAAGAAAACGATGCAGTATCAGAACACAGTTGAAAAATGGGGATGCTTTGAAGTGTGCTGCAAAGGTGCCAACACAGGAAATCCGTTTACGGAAAGATGCATCCGCGCGACGTTCAATGGCGCGCAGGAGGAAGTGACTGTCGACGGGTTCTACGACGGGGACGGCGTGTATAAAGTGCGCTTCATGCCTTCCTTTGAAGGAGAGTATACCTTTACGATATCCGGAAACTTCGCGGAGGGCTGCACAGAGAAATGCGAAAGCGGCGCTGATAACGACGGAAATGCTGAGGCCTGCGGCCGGGGCTGCTTTACCGTTACTGTTCCGTCGGAGGGCAACCACGGCCCGGTGCGGGTGGCGAACCAGTTCCACTTTGCCTATGAGGACGGGACCCCGTACTATTCCATCGGCACCACCTGCTACGTGTGGGATTTGCAGAGCGACGAGCGCATCGCGCAGACGTTGGAATCCCTGAAGAACAGCGCGTTCAACAAGATCCGCTTCTGCGTGTTCCCGAAGCATTACGACTACAACCTGGGCGAGCCGAGGTCATACCCCTATGAGGGAACCCCCATGGATTCCAGCGTGCTGACCAAGGAAAACTTCCAGGAATACAACTTCCGCGCGGACCTGAACCATTTCGACTACACCCGCTTCAATCCGGCGCACTTCCGCCATGTGGAGTGGTGCATTCTGCAGCTTCAGAAACTGGGCATCCAGGCGGACATCATCATGATGCATCCCTACGACCGCTGGGGCTTCTGTACCATGACCAAAGAGCAGGACGACCTGTACTGGAAGTACGCGCTGTCCCGTTTCGCGGCCTTCCGCAATGTCTGGTGGTCGCTGGCCAACGAATACGACCTGTTTCCCACCAAGACGCTGGAGGACTGGGAACGCTACGCGCGGATCATCTGTGAGAAGGATCCGTACCGTCATCTGCGCTCCATCCACAACTGCCGCCCGTTCTACGATCACAACCGGCCGTGGATCACGCACTGCAGCATTCAGCGTCAGGACATTTACAAATGCGCGGAGCTGGTTGACCAGTACCGGGAAAAATACGGAAAACCGGTGGTGCTTGACGAGATTGCCTACGAAGGCAACATCCAGCACGGCTGGGGAAACATCAGCGGGCAGGAGATGACCCGAAGGTTCTGGGAATGCGCCGTGCGCGGCGGCTATCCGGGGCATGGCGAGACCTACATGAGCCCGGATGATGTGCTGTGGTGGTCCCACGGCGGTCCGCTGCACGGGGAGAGCTGGAAACGTTTTGAACTGCTGCACCGGATCCTTTCCGAAACGCCCGGCCCAGGCCTGGCCCCGTACTTACACAGCTGGGACGACATCTGCGGCGTGCCGGAGAATGAGTTCATGTTCCCGGTGAAGAGCTATTATCTGATCTACTACAGCTTCATGCGCCCGTCCTTCCGTGATTTCTGGTTCGATGATGAGACGGGATTTGAAGTGAAGGTCATCGATACCTGGGAAATGACTGTGGAGAACCGCGGAATCTTTAAAGGGAAATTCCGCGTCGAGCTGCCCGGCAAGGAGTATATGGCCGTGCAGATCAGGAAAGTAAAGTAAACAACAAAACAAAAAACAAAAAGTTGATTGCAAAACTAACTTTGGATGAGTCAGAGGGACGTTCACCGGTGACTCATTCCGGAAATGGCAGCCAGCTAAGCTGGTCCGCCGATCCGGAATGAGCCGCCGGTGAACGTCCCTCTGACTTATCCGACGATCAGAAACATGACAACACTGACGATGGTGCTGGTGAGTCCCACGCATGCCTCATAAGGAATCAGCTTTGCGCGGTCGCTGATGGACATGTTCACGGAGCCGCCGGTGGCATGGAAGAAGGAGCCGTGCGGCAGGGAGTCTACCACGGTGGCGCCTGCATGCACCATGGCGCCGGCTGCGAGGGCGGGCACGCCCTGGGCAAGCAGAGTGGGTGCGAAGGTCTGCGCGGCGATGGTGGCTCCGGCTGTGGTGGAGGCTGTGGCGCCTGCCATCAGGATACCTGCCAGAGGAGCCAGGACGAAGGCCGGAATGTTGAGAGCTTCCAGAAGATGGATCACGTCGTACTGCAGGGCGGAGGCCTTGATGATGCCCGCGATGGTGCCGGTGCCGATCAGCAGGATGGAAACACCCACCACTTTGGAAAGACCGTACTCGGTGAATTCAACGGTATGTTTTGCGTTTCCGGTGACCAGGGTGCTGACAAGGCCGCCCACAGGAAGTGCGATCAGCGGATCGATACTGATGCCGGCGATGGGGCGAAGCGCCAGAAGGACGATTACCACGAGGGGACCAAGGATGGCCTGGAAGAAGCCCGGAAGCTCCATTTCGGTGCTTTCGCAGTCGCTGTCAAGCACTTCCAGTCCGTTCTTCTTTCCGGCAAGGAAGGAAGCCAGCAGAATGGCTGCGATCAAGGCGCAGAGAGCCGGAACCGCATTTTTCATCATCAGGGAGGTCAGGTCCACGCCGAAGGCTTCGGATGCCGCGATGGTGTTCGGGTTCGGGGAGATGATGTTTCCGGCTTTGCCGCCACCGATCATGGCAAGCAGCAGGCTTTCCTTCGGAAGTTTTGCCCTTTTGCCGATGGCCAGGGCGATAGGCGCCACCGTGATGACGGAGATGTCGATGAAAACGCCGACGGCGCAGATGATCATGGTTGCGATGGCGATGGCCGCGACAGCCTTCTTCTCGCCCATCTTATCCACGATGGTCTCGGCAATGCGCTGTGCAGAGCCGGTCTTGATGAGGGCGCCGGCCAGGATGCCGGAGGTCATGATGCGCAGAACGGATGACATCATGCTCTGGGCGCCGCTGACCATGGTGTTGACGGTTGTGACAAGACCGCCGCCTCCGATCAGGCCGCCGATGAGGGCACCAAGGATGAGTGAGTAGGCCGGGTGTACTTTCTTGATGATCAGGACGATCGCGATGACAAGGCCGACAACCGCCCCGATGGTGGTGAAATCATAAACAGGCTGCATGATATTTTTCCCCCTGAATTATTATTTGACAGTTATTACCGTGGTTTTTTGTGACTTTTATTTGCGGCATTTCTTTGCGGCAATCAATTCTGCCTTTTATTTCTGCCATTTATTTCTATCATTTATTTCTGCCATTCATTTCCAACAGTCATTTCTGGTGTTTCCCAGCGATCTGCATACCTGCCTTGATAAGGCGGAACATCCTCTCGGCGCCTGCAAGATAAAGTTCGGATGCACGGCTGTAGGCTTCCTTCAGCGCCATCGGCCCGTCAACGGTGGTCATCAGGGACAGAATGCCGTGATCCAGGATCTGCAGGCTGCCTTCGCCCAGGGATCCGGAGAGGCCGACGGCCGCCACACCCTTCGCGCGGGAGTGTTCGCCGATTCCCTGCATGACCTTTCCGAAGCAGCTCTGCCAGTCGGTGCGGCCTTCGCCGGTCACCACCAGGTCAACGCCCTCCAGCCTGCCGTCGAAATCGATCAGCTGCAGAACGGTCTCGATGCCTGACTTCATTTCACCGCCAAGGAAAACCATCAGGGCCGTGCCCAGTCCGCCGGCGGCGCCTGCGCCTTTGATCTCGTCCGGGTTGATGCCGAACTGGCGGATGATCACGTCGCGGTAATTGCGCATGCCGGCTTCCAGACGGTCCTGCATTTCCGGTGTGGCACCTTTCTGCCGGCCGAAGGTGTAGGTGGCGCCGCTCTGTCCGCAGAGGGGATTTGTCACGTCGCACATGACGGTGATCTTCGTGTTCTTCACGCGGGGGTCCAGCCCGGAGACGTCGATGGAACGGATCTTTTCCAGGTCCTGTCCGCGGCCGTCCAGCTCTTTGCCTGCTTCATCCAGGAAACGGACGCCCAGGGCCCGCACGCAGCCGATGCCGCCGTCGTTGGTGGCGCTTCCGCCGATGGCAATGTAGAGCTCGGTAAACCCGTGATCCAGCGCGTTCAGAATCAGTTCGCCGGTGCCGTAGCTGGTGGCCAGAAGCGGGTTCAGCTGATCTTCCGGAACCAGGGGCAGCCCGGAGGCTGCGGCCATCTCAAGAACAGCGCGGCGGTCGTCCAGCTTGCCGTAATAGGCAGATGTGCGCTCCATCATCGGGCCGCAGACTTCCGTGTAGATCTTTTCGCCGTGTTCGGCCGCGATCACGGCGTCCGTGGTGCCCTCACCGCCGTCCGCGACCGGAACGCTGGCGGTCTGGACATCATCGCCGAAAACTTTCCTGGCAGCTATTTTCAGCAGGGCGGCTGTCTCCTCACTGGAAAGGGTGCCTTTGAATGAATCCGAAGCAAACAAAAGTTTCATGTTCTTACCTCCTTGTGAATGGATTTGCTGATGTATTTTTATTGCTGTTTTTCTTCTTGTATCTGATGGTTAAAGTATAGTACCGGGGAAGGAAAAGGAGTATGTTATACAAGACAATATAATGCTTTGATTATGATGTATATTTGTTATAATAAACATATTAAGATATGGATAGACATTTTCAGATGTATAGAGAAATACAGGGGGCTGTGGCAGAGGGGAGGCGTTCTATCATGAGCAGGGATATGCGTGCAGAAAAGAGGCCTTCTTTCAAGGTCCATGATATACAGGCATAAATGGCCTGTCAGCGTAAACAGAAAAGTGAAAATATGGGATAAAGAGGAGGAAATGCCATGCCGTTACCGGTCCATCTGCAGCTGGCCAGGCAGATCGTGGATACACTGAAATCCATCTGCGAGCACGACATCAACTATATAGATACGCACGGGAAGATCTGCGCCAGCACGGACAGCACCCGTGAGAATGAATATCACGAAGGGGGCCTCAGAGCCGCCAGGACCGGCGAAGTGGTCACCGTGGAGAAGGACGACCCGGAGCTGGGCGTCCGGCGCGGCATCAACATGCCCATCCGCTACCATGGCGACATCGTCGCGGTCATCGGTATCACAGGGGAGCCGGAGGAAGTCCGGCAGTACGCGTTCCTGGCGCAGCGGATCACCCGGCTGCTGCTGCGGGAGCATGAGATAGAACTTCAGGACCGCAGCAACCGCAGCCAGACCGGCTATCTGATCCGATGCCTCATTCAAAACGAGGCGGTAAACCCGGTCTTCATGAAGGAAGTGCTGAAGTCGAACGGCATTGAAAACAGACAGGGCAGCTGGCGTACGGTGGTTCTTCAGGTCGCAAATTCAGAGGATGCATCGAACCTGCCGGGCCTTGAAACCGATCTGTTCCACAGGTTTGACCGGATCGGACACTCTCTGTTCGCCTACTTTTACCCGGATGAATTTGTGCTGATCGTCCGTGATGAAATGCTGAAAAAGCAGGAAAACCTTTTGCATTCCCTGGCGGAAAAGTACCAGGGAAAGCTGCACATTGCTCTCGGCTCAGCCGGAAAACTGACGGAACAGCATGCCTCGTATCATTTCGCGAAGCTGGGTATCGCCGCCATGCCGAAGGAGATCAATCTGGTCTCCTTCGAGGACCTGGACCTGGAGATCCTGCTGGCGGAGACTTCCCGCGGGGCGGCCGAAGCCTACCTGCAGAAGACTATGTCTGCCCTGGAGGCTGAGGATAAGAGTCTGCTGGAAGCCTATTTTCTGCGAGACCTTTCCCTGAAAGAGACCGCGGAGGCCCTGTATCTGCACAAAAACACCCTGCAGTACAGGCTGAACCGGATCCGGGAACGCAGCGGGTACGACCCCAGGGCGTTCCGGGACGCCATGGTCCTGTACGCAGGACTGAAGCTGGAAAAGACGATTGGACTGAAATGAGTCAGAGGGACGTTCACCGTGACTCATTTTGGCTGGCGGAACGGTCAGCTTTGCTGACCTGCCGCGGCACAAAATGAGTCACGGTGAACGTCCCTCTGACTGTTATGAAGTGACCTTTGTCAAGAGGTAAATTTTGCCACCAGCAAGTTTTTTTCTTGACTGTCACATTTGTGTAACCTGTCAGCA
>CACZSG010000120.1 GCA_902783665.1 uncultured Lachnospiraceae bacterium
AATGATCCAGGTTCATCTGAGATTCAGGATCGTGTTCAGTACTTCTTTGAATGGGACCTGGTTTTCACGGGCGATCCGTGCCACGGAATCGTATTCCGGATAGACAAAGGTCTCTCCTTCAAAGGTACAGCATTTGACATCGGCCGGTCCCCAGGGTGTATTCACCTGGCTGTGGGTCCGCTCCAGCGCCGTGCGCCCGGCGGGAAAGCAGCGGATCCCGATGGTCGTGGTATTTCTGAAAATAATGCGTTCCATTTCTTTCCGCTTTGCCGGAGTGGTCAGGACACTGAGCAGCCAGGCAGGGCGGTTCTTTTTCATATAGACCGGTGTATAGTAAGCATCCAGCGCACCGGCATACATCAGCTCTTCCAGAACAAATCCCAGCATTTCACCGGTGGAATCGTCTATGTTGGTCTCCAGTTTCAGAAGCTGCGGTTCTTCGCCGACGGAACCTGCGTCTCTCAGACCTGCATCTCCAGGACCGGGGACAGACTGATTGTCTGATGCATCGGAACCGGTCAGCTCTTCCAGGATCATGGCGCGAAGTACACCGGTGGTCGGATAGGATCTCTTACCGGCGCCAAGTCCTGTTTTAACGATGCGGAACAGCTCCGGAAGCCTGGAAGAAGTGCGGATGGCAGCAGCAATGGCGGCACCGGTAGGCGTTACCAGTTCCCCTTCAATGGGGCGGATGGAAAGCTCCAGATGATGCGCCGCCGCGACGGCCGTTACTGCCGGAACCGGCACCGGGATGATCCCATGCTGACAGCGGATCTGTCCCATGCCGTCGGTAAGCTTTGAGATAATAACCTGATCAGGATGCAGATTGTCCAGACAGATCGCTGCAGCCGCTATATCAACGATAGAATCTATCGCTCCTACCTCATGGAAATGGATCTCATCAACACTTTTTCCGTGTACATAGGCCTCAGCCTCGGCAAGGATACGGAAAATGCGGAGCGCCAGTTCCTTAGCGCCGGGTGTAAGCGCGCCGGCTTCGATGATGGCGGTGATGTCCTGCAGATTGCGGGCATCGTGGTGATGGTGATCGTGGGAGTGTTCGTGGTCATGGGCATGATCGTGTTCATGGTCATGATCATGAGGATGATCGTGTTCATGGTCATGAGGATGAAGGTGTTCATGAGTGTGTTCATGCTCATGTTCATGATCGTGTTCGTGGTCATGATGATGTTCGTGGACTTCTGCGTTGTCCCCGTGAAGATAAGCCATATCGTGGTCATGATTGTCCTGGTCCAGGATCACATTGAAATCGCAGGCCTGCAGACCGGACTTGAAAACCGTGGTGATCTCTGTACGGTAGCCGGAAAGGGGAAGGCTGGCAAGACCTGCTTCCAGCGCACCACGGTCGGCTCCAAGGTCCAGCAGTGCGGCGACAGTCATATCCCCGCTGATGCCGGAATTACATTCAAGATAAAGAATTTTCCTGTTTTCCATAAGGTCGTTCTCCTTCGCAGTCTGAACGCCGAAAGGCGTATGAATGAATAAGAGTACTATATCATTTTATCAAACTTTTGCGCAAGAGCAACTCTTGGGTTCTGCCGATTAAGTATCATCCGGAAGCAGATTGTCTTTAGATTCTTTTTAGATTGCTTTTAGTGAGTCTTTAGATTGGTTTTAGTATGTCTTTAGATTGCTGCAGTTGCTCATTTTGTAAAAATCTGCTATAATCATTCACAGATTAAAAGAAAAATTATTAAAAAAGGATAAAGTCTGACATGAAGATAGACGCATTAATACTGGACGTAGACGGAACCCTGTGGGATTCCACACCTATCGTATCTGCCGCCTGGACCAGAGCGCTGCAGGAAGGCGGGATCAATGACCGCATTGTAACGGCGGACGACCTGAAGCATGAATTCGGGAAACCGATGAATGTCATTGCGGATGATCTGCTGCCGCATGTTTCCCCGGAGATCCGATACAGCGTCATGGACGTCTGCTGCGAATATGAACAGAAAGCCCTGCAGGATGATCCATGTCAGATCTGCTTCCCGGGAGTGCTGGATACCATCAGGAAGCTTTCCGAAAAAATCCCTGTTTGCATTGTCAGCAACTGCCAGTCCGGCTACATAGAACTTTTTATGGAAAAGACCGGGCTGACGGATGTCATTAAGGATACGGAATGCTTTGGCGACACAGGGCTCAGCAAGGCGGAAAACATCCGGCTGGTATCCGAGAGAAACGGGTTCCTTCATCCGGCCTACGTGGGCGATACGATGGGGGATCAGGAGGCATGTGAAGAGGCAGGTGTCCCCTTCATCTTTGCCGAATACGGATTCGGGGAGAGCAGTTCCCATGCAGTCGTGATCAGTTCATTTTCACAGCTGCTTGACTTGATATAGGTGGTGTTAATAAATATGAATGAAACAGTAACGGCTCCTTTCCTGAAGGAAGAGATTGCAAGGCGCGTTAAAGTTCCCACCATTGTGGAACAGGACCTGAAGCGCATCATCAGCGACCGTCTGGAACAGTGCGGCATCTATTACCGCTGCTTTTCAAGAATCAAGACGGCTGCTTCCATGGAGAGAAAGTTCAGCCAGAAGCAGTACGATGAAACACGGAAGCTGCAGGACCTGGTAGGCGTGCGCATCAACCTGTACTTTGACGACGATGTCGAGATCGTCAAGGACATGATGGAAAACATTTTTGATATCGTGGAGTGGTCAGCTTCCGAGCGCAGCGAGGATGAATTCAAGCCGACGAAGCTGAACGGTGTGTTCCGCATGCCCAAATATCTCCGGGCCATGATCTCCGCCGATACCTGGGACATGTTCATCGACGATACTTTCGAGATACAGATCAAGACCATCTTCTTTGAAGGCTGGCACGAGATCGAGCATGACATGCGCTACAAAGGAGAAGAACTGTGGAACGACTACAGCAGCTTTTCCAGATACCTGAACAGTATTCTGGCCACGCTGGAACTGTGTGACAAATCCATGGTCACTCTTTTCGAGGAACTTGGACATGAACTGTACAAGTCCGGAAGATGGAATGACATGATCAAGAGCCATTTCCGGGTAAAACTCGGGGATGCCCTTCTGTACCCGGAAGTGGATGCCTTCCTGACGGAGGACTATGAGTCCGGGGAAAACATAGCAAAAAAGCTTTATAAGACGGACAAGAGGGTGCTGATCGATCTGCTGCAGAGGCGCAGCAGAAAGATCCCCATCAACGTGAATACCATCATTGCCGTGCTGAATGACGGAAAGTTCCACAATGCCAGACTTGCGGAACTGATGCGGAAACGGGATGTCTACAACGACGGCAGAGAGGACTCCACGACCGAGTCCGGACAGTATGAGCTGAAGCCGATGGTCCGCCAGACGATCTTCCAGATGGTCACCCAGGTGGATGGCAGCAGGCTGAAAGAGGAGACAGTCACACCGGAACTGATCTTCGAGAAAGCGGCGGCAAGCATCTACCGGTGGATCGTTCAGAAATACGGCGTCCTGTTCAGGGATATGCCGCAGGAACTGACGACCTGGCACGCGGATATCCTGGCCTACCATGTCATTGTGAATTACAACCCCGACAAGGGAAGAATGAATATGCATGTCCGCCATATGGATCCGGAGATCGGCGGAAGGACCTGGTATTCCGAGGCCAGCCTGGAGATCCGCAGGGAAGGGCGCGTGTATCTCCGTGTCAACAACGGATACGCGGAACCGATGCGGGAAAGCCTGACAGGAAAAGATTCAGGCCTTTTCTTCAGCTACCCCGGTTATTACAAAGCAATCGTGGACAACATCGGCATAGACAACGGTCTTCCCTGTTCCAACCGCCGGAGGATCCTGAAAGAGGACCAGATGGATGAACTGAAGGCAGCCATCGAAAGGCCGGACTGCCTGTTTCCCGTCGTTCTGATCGTCTCGCCGGAAGACCAGGAGGGACAGATGGATGAAAGCTGGCTGGATCAGTTCCGTGTCTCCGATTTCACCCGCACGGTGTGGCGGTATACGCATGTTTTCACCGCTTACGAGAAGACAGGGCGGAAAATGCTGAACCTTCTGGGACAGGATGGGAACCGCCCGGATGCCGTTCCGGGACTTTATATCTTCTGGCCGGACGGGGATGTGGACCGGTATGGCCCGGAGGACGTTGAAAACTGTGGTTTCGGACGTCATTTCGAATCCAGGACGGATACGCGCACCTACGATTACGTGCGCGGCGGACAGGCTTTCTACCATAAAATAGTGACGGATCTTCGGGACTGGATCGTCACCTCCAAGATCTGGGACGGATTCAAGCTTGAGATCATGACAGAGATTCCTGACTGACCGTCTTCAGATTCATATCATAAACAATTTCTTTCATAATATCTTTGCCCCTGCTTTTTATGAAGCAGGGGCATTTTTCAGTTCATCTGACGTTATTTCTTTACAGGTTGACATTTCCTGTATGACGTTTCCTCAGTATATAAGAGGACACACTTTTTTTGCAAAATAGGTGTTGACAAAAGGAAAGAGGGGTATTATAGTAGCACCATAAAGATGTTAGCACTCAAAGCAAAAGAGTGCTAACAGCTAAGAAGGAGGAAGTCAGATGGAACTTGATGATAGAAAATGGACCATACTGAAAGCTATCATTAAGACATATCTGGAAACCGGAGAACCGGTCGGTTCCCGTACCATTTCCAAATATGCCGACCTGAATCTGAGTTCCGCCACAATCCGCAATGAAATGTCAGATCTGGAAGAGATGGGGTACATACTGCAGCCCCATACTTCTGCGGGCAGAATTCCTTCGGACGCCGGCTACCGTCTTTACGTCGACCGCATGATGGAGACCAAGGACAGGGAAGTCACCGAGATGAAGGAAATGATGATCCAGCGGCAGGACCGTCTGGAGAATCTCCTGAAACAGATGGCAAAATTCCTGGCATCCAATACCAATTATGCCACCATGATCTCGGGTCCGCAGTATCACAGAAACAGACTTAAATTCATTCAGCTTTCCATCGTGAATGAAGAACAGCTGTTGGCGACAATTGTGACGGAGGGAAATGTAGTCCGAAACAAAATGCTGCATCTGGACCACGGCATGGATATGAAGACGGTTCTTGAACTGAATATCCTGCTGAATTCCGAGCTGAACGGTCTGACAATGGAACAGATCAATCTTGCCACCATCTCCCGGCTGAAGGAGAAGGCAGGCATCCACAGTGAGGTGGTCAGCAGTGTGCTTGACACGGTCGCGGAATCCATCCAGGCGGCCGAGGACGTGGAGATCTATACCAGCGGAGCAACAAACTTCTTTAAGTACCCTGAACTGAGCACCAGTGAAAAAGCCAGCGAGCTGATCGATGTATTCGAGAACAAGCACGATCTGGTGAACCTGATCGGCGACGGTACAGAGGAACAGACGGGCATTCAGGTATACATCGGGCAGGAAACTCCTGTTCCGACCATGCGGGATTGCAGTGTGGTCACTGCCACATACGAACTGGGCGACGGCATGTACGGCAAGATCGGCGTCATCGGCCCGAAGCGCATGGACTACGAAAAAGTGGTGGACACCATGAAGAACCTGAAGAAGCAGCTGGATGGAATGTTCCGGAACAAGGAAGAAGAGAAAGGTGGGGAAAGCCGTGGAAGAAATGAATAAAGAACCAGATATTCAGAATGAGGATGATCTTCAGAAAGAAGGTTCCGGTGAAGCGGCAGAAACAGTGAACGCAGAGGATAATACAGCCGGGGCCGGCGAACAGGCGGAAACGGAAGCTGCCGAAGCGGAAGCTGAAGACATAGCAGACGGGGAATACGAACCGCTGCAGGAAGAAAAGCCCGAAAAGAAAGGCTTCTTCAAAAAGAAAAAGGATAAGCGCGACGAACAGATCGAGGATCTGAACGACAGACTGAAACGTCTGATGGCTGAGTTTGACAATTACCGGAAACGCACGGACAAGGAAAAAGCTTCCATGTTCGAGATGGGTTCCAAGGATGTCATTGAAAAGATCCTGCCGGTCGTGGACAACTTCGAACGGGGACTGGCCGCGGCAGGAGAAGACAAGAAGGAAGATCCTTTCGTACAGGGAATGGACAAGATCTACAGACAGCTGATGACCACCCTGGAAGGCATGGACGTTAAGCCCATTGAAGCAAAAGGACAGCCCTTCGATCCGAACCTTCACAACGCAGTGATGCATGTGGAGGATGAAGAGGCAGGAGAGAACATCGTGGTGGAGGAGTTCCAGAAAGGATACACCTACAGGGACCACGTTGTCAGACACAGCATGGTAAAAGTTGCGAATTAACCATATGAAGATACTTCAGGAGGTATATATATGAGCAAGATTATTGGTATCGACCTTGGTACGACAAACAGCTGCGTAGCAGTTATGGAGGGCGGAAAGCCCGTTGTCATCACAAATACGGAAGGTTCCAGGACCACACCGTCCGTGGTTGCCTTCACAAAGAACGGAGAACGTCTGGTAGGTGAGCCTGCAAAACGTCAGGCAGTTACCAACTCCGACAGAACCATCTCCTCCATCAAGAGACAGATGGGCAGCGATTACAGAGTAGAGATCGACGCGAAGAAATATTCTCCGCAGGAAATCTCCGCTATGATCCTGCAGAAACTGAAATCAGACGCAGAGAACTACCTGGGTGAAAAGGTAACGGAAGCTGTCATCACGGTTCCGGCTTACTTCAACGACTCCCAGAGACAGGCAACAAAGGACGCAGGAAAGATTGCAGGCCTGGATGTAAAACGTATCATCAACGAGCCGACCGCAGCAGCACTTGCGTACGGCCTTGACAATGAAAAAGAGCAGAAGATCATGGTCTACGACCTTGGCGGCGGTACATTTGATGTATCCATCATCGAGATCGGCGACGGTGTCATCGAAGTTCTTGCGACCAACGGAAACAACCGTCTGGGCGGCGACGACTTCGACCAGAAGATCACCGACTACATGATCGAAGACTTCCGCAGAAAAGAAGGCATCGACCTTTCCCAGGATAAGATGGCCCTTCAGAGACTTCGTGAAGCAGCTGAAAAAGCGAAGAAGGAACTTTCTTCCTCCACAACGACCAACATCAACCTTCCGTTCATCACAGCTAACGAGACAGGCCCGAAGCACTTCGAAATGGACCTGACCAGAGCTAAATTCGATGAACTGACCCATGACCTGGTTGAAAAGACCGTCATCCCGGTACAGAATGCCCTGAAGGACGCAGGACTTTCCGCCAGCGAACTTTCCAAGGTTCTTCTGGTTGGTGGTTCCACCCGTATCCCGGCTGTACAGGATAAGGTAAAACAGCTGACCGGTCACGAGCCGAACAAGAGCCTGAACCCGGATGAATGCGTAGCGCTTGGTGCTTCTATCCAGGGCGGCAAGCTGGCAGGCGACCAGGGTGCCGGCGATATCCTTCTGCTGGATGTCACTCCGCTGTCTCTTTCCATCGAGACACTGGGCGGTGTAGCTACCAGACTGATCGAGAGAAATACTACTATCCCGACCAGAAAGAGCCAGATCTTCTCCACAGCGGCAGATAACCAGCCGTCCGTTGAGATCCACGTGGTACAGGGTGAGCGTCAGTTCGCGAAGGACAACAAGACCCTCGGCCAGTTCCGTCTGGATGGAATCCCGCCAGCAAGAAGAGGTGTGCCGCAGATCGAGGTTACCTTCGATATCGATGCCAACGGTATTGTAAATGTTTCCGCTAAGGATCTTGGGACAGGAAAAGAGCAGCATATCACCATCACTTCCGGTTCCAACATGTCCGATTCCGAGATCGACAAGGCTGTCCGTGAGGCTGCTGAGTACGAGGCACAGGACAAGAAGAGAAAAGAAGCGATCGATGCAAGAAACGACGCTGATTCCATGGTATTCCAGACAGAAAAGGCCCTTGAGGAAGTGGGCGACAAGATCGACGCATCCGACAAGGCTGCGGTACAGGGAGATCTGCAGGCCCTGAAGGATCTGATCGCGAAGACCAATCCGGAAGAAATGTCAGACAGCCAGGTGGCTGATCTGAAGGCAGGCCAGGAAAAACTGATGGCCAGCGCACAGAAACTGTTCGCCAAAGTGTATGAGCAGAGCCAGGGCGCAGGCGCAGGTGCAGGAGCCGGTACAGGAGCCGGTACAGACGGAACCTACGGCGCCAACGACTACTCCGGAAATACATCCGGCAGCTCCGATGATGATGTGGTAGACGGAGACTACAGAGAAGTTTAACAGCCGCAAGGCTTAACAGACGGTGAATGACTGCGGTGCCCTTCCCGGGACCCGAGGCATTTGGACCGGAACGATAAACAGCAGCGAGAAGTGCAGTTTCTGCGCTTCTCGCATCGTTGCGTACAGGGAGGTTTAAAACATGGCAGAGAGCAAGCGAGACTATTACGAGGTTCTTGGGGTGGATAAGAGTGCCGACGATACCGCCCTCAAGAAAGCCTATCGATCACTTGCCAAGAAATACCATCCGGACATGAATCCGGGAGACAAGGAAGTCGAGAAAAAATTCAAGGAGGCTTCCGAGGCGTACGCCATTCTGAGCGATCCTGAAAAGCGCAGGCAGTACGATCAGTTCGGACATGCGGCGTTTGAACAGGGCGGCGGCGGTTACGGCGGCTTTGACGGTTTCAATTTCAGCGGAGACATGGGCGATATCTTCGGAGACATTTTCGGGGATATTTTCGGGGGCGGAAGCCGCAGAAGGCAGAATGCCAACGGCCCCATGCAGGGCGCGAACGTAAGAGCCGGTGTGCGCATTACGTTTGAAGAAGCCATCAGCGGCTGTGAAAAAGAGCTGGAGATCATGCTGAAGGATGAGTGCCAGACCTGTCACGGGACCGGCGCAAAACCGGGGTCCAAGGCCGAGACCTGTTCCAGATGCGGCGGCAAGGGCCAGGTGATCTTCACGTCCCAGTCCCTGTTCGGCACGGTCCAGAATGTACAGACCTGTCCGGAATGCCACGGCAGCGGAAAGATCATCCGGGACAAATGCCCCGACTGTTCGGGAACCGGCTATATTTCCAACCGTAAAAAGATCCAGGTCACCATACCTGCGGGCATCGACAACGGCCAGAGCATCCGCATCCGCGAAAAAGGCGAGCCGGGCCGCAACGGCGGTCCCCGCGGCGATCTGCTGGTGGAAGTAAACGTCGGCCGTCATCCGGTCTTCCAGCGCGACGACATGGATATCTATTCAACCGTTACCATGAGCTATGCCCAGGCGGCGCTGGGCGGCGACATCCGTATTGCCACGGTGGACGGCGATATCATGTATACCGTGAAACCGGGAACGCAGACAGACACCCGTGTGCGCTTCAAGGGCAAAGGAGTTCCCTCCGTGCGCAACAAGAATATCAGGGGCGACCACTATGTCACCCTGGTGATCGGTGTGCCCACAAAGCTCAGCGAGGACGCAAAGCGCGCGCTGCGTGAATTTGACGCGGCCACAGGCAACAGCCTTGGCAGGAACCTGGAAAAGGACGAAGAAAAGAAAAAGAAAAAAGGTTTCATGGACAAGCTGAAAGAAACCTTCGAGGACTAAAGGATGAGATGGAGAAAATACCGCCTTCAGACCACCACGCAGGCAGAAGACCTTGTCATCATGACGCTCACCGAGGCCGGTGTGGAAGGTGTGGAGATCGAAGATAAGGTTCCTCTTACGGAAGAGGACAAGAAACAGATGTTTGTAGACATTATGCCCGACGGCCCCGCGGACGACGGCATCGCATGGCTTTCCTTCTATCTGGACGAAGATGCCGACGAGGAGGGAATCCTCGCGCGGGCGGCCGAAGGTCTGGAGGATCTCAGAAGCTTCATGGACATCGGCCCGTGCCAGGTGGAGAAATCCTATACGGAAGACAAGGACTGGGTCAACAACTGGAAGGAATTCTTCCACCAGTTCTATGTGGATGACATTCTGATCACCCCCTCCTGGGAGGAAGTGAAGCCCGAAGATGCCGGAAGGATGATCATTCATATCGATCCGGGCACTGCCTTCGGGACAGGGCTTCACGAGACGACGCAGCTGTGCATCCGCCAGCTGAAAAAATACATCACGCCGTCCACCCGCCTGCTGGATGTCGGCACGGGAAGCGGAATCCTTTCCATTGCGGCCCTGAAGCTGGGCGCGGTCCATGCCGCCGGCACGGACCTGGATCCCTCAGCCATCACCGCCGTTTCCGAGAACCTGGAAGCCAACGGCCTTCCCCAGTCGTCCATGGACGTGTATCTCGGAAATATCATCGACGATCCGGAAATACAGGAAAAGGCCGGGTTCGAGGCCTACGATGTGGTAGTCGCGAACATTCTTGCGGAAGTGCTGGTTCCTCTGACACCTGAAGTGGTGCGCCACCTGAAACCGGGCGGTGTCTATATCACCTCCGGTATTCTTGAGGAGAAAGAACAGGTCGTGACAGATGCGTGCCGGAAGGCAGGTCTTGAAGTGGTGGAGGTGACCCATCAGAACGACTGGGTCTCTGTGACAGCCGTAAAACCGGTCCGGTAAGGGAGATCTCTTAAGATGAATCATTTTTTTGTAACACCCGACGCAGTCGGTGAGGAACTGATCCGGATCACCGGAAGCGATGTGAACCATATTCGGAACGTACTGCGTATGCGGACAGGGGAACAGATCACTGTCAGCTGCGGGGAGGAGGCAGTGAAATACCGCTGTGAGCTGGAGTCACTGTCGGAAGATACAATTACAGCAAGGATTCTCTGGGTGCAGGAAGAGGGCGTTGAGCTCTCTTCCCGCATTTGTTTGTTTCAGGGGCTTCCGAAGGCCGACAAGATGGAGTGGATCATTCAGAAGAATGTGGAACTGGGCGTTTCCGCCTTCGTTCCCATGCAGACCCGCAGGGCGGTAGTAAAGCTGGATGCCAAAAAGGAAGACTCGAAGCTGAAGCGCTGGAGAGCCATCTCGGAGAGCGCCGCGAAGCAGTCCGGCCGTGGCTGCATTCCGGAAGTACACTCCGTTATGACCTTTGCCCAGGCCGTGAAAATGGCCGCGGAACAGTTCGACCACTGTATGATTCCCTATGAGCTCGCAAAGGATATGCAGGCTACCAGAAAGATCCTGGATGACATCAGGCCGGGAGAGTCCGTGGCCGTCTTTATCGGTCCGGAGGGCGGCTTTGCTCCGGAGGAAGTGGCGCTTGCGAAGGAGGCGGGCATCATTCCCGTCACCCTCGGCAGAAGGATCCTGCGGACGGAGACGGCAGGTATGGCACTGGCTGCCGCCCTGATGTTCCGGCTTGAAGGAATGTAAATGTTTATTTTCTTGCAAATCAGGGAAGAATAAGGTATAGTGGAGAAACTGTGAAGAAATAGTGGAGGAACTGTTATGGAGTGCTATCTGGATAACTCGGCGACCACCCGTGTCCTTCCGCAGGTGTGTGAGCTTGCGGCGAAGGTGATGACGGAAGATTATGGAAACCCGTCTTCCCGCCACAGGAAGGGACTGGAAGCATCCAGATATTTAAAAACAGCCAGAGAACAGATCGCAGCCACATTGAAGGTAAGTGAGAAGGAGATCTTCTTTACTTCCGGAGGAACGGAATCCGCCAACTGGGCCCTCATCGGAGGCGCGCTGGCGAACAGACGGGCAGGAAAGCACATCATCACCACGGCCGTGGAACATGCGGCGGTGCTGATGCCGCTGCAGTTCCTGAAGGAAGAAGGATGGGAGATCACGTTTCTGCCGGTGGACGAATCCGGGCATATCAGCGTACAGGATCTGAAACAGGCGGTGCGTGAGGACACCACACTGGTGTCGGTGATGATGGTGAACAACGAGCTGGGAACCATAGAGCCGGTGGAGGAGATCGGAACCTGGCTGAAAAAAGAGTACCCCGGGGTACTGTTCCATGTGGACGCCATCCAGGCCTACGGCAAATACAGGATCCTTCCGAAACGGATGGGCATCGATCTTCTTTCGGTCAGCGGGCACAAGCTGCATGCACCGAAGGGAACAGGTTTCCTGTACATCCGTGAAAAGACGAAGATCCGTCCCTACATCTACGGCGGCGGACAGCAGCAGGGCATGCGCTCCGGAACGGACAATGTGCCCGGCGCAGCGGCCCTCGGACTTGCAGCGAAGGAAGCGTACGCACATCTGGACGAGACTGCCGCGCACCTTCAGGAACTGAAACAGCAGATGGTGAGCGGCCTTCAGGCCCTTCCCGGTGTTGTGGTCCTCTCGCCCCTGGATGAAACGGGCGCGCCTCATATCGTGACGGCCGCCTTCTCGCAGGTAAGAAGCGAGGTTCTTCTCCATGCGCTGGAGGAGAGGAACATCTATGTTTCCTCCGGGTCTGCATGCACCTCCAACAAGAAGCTTCCGGTGAGCGGTGTCATTCGGGAGATCCATCTGGACAAAGCGCTGGAGGATTCGGTGCTGAGGTTCTCCTTCAGCCGCTTCACCACGCAGGAAGAGATCAGCTATGCGCTGAAGGCGCTGCAGGAGATCCTTCCGTTTTTAAGAAAGTATACAAGACACTGAAAGGCTGCCGGCCTGACCGGCAAAAGCCTGAAAAGGTCCGGCAGCGGCCGGATTTAAAAGGAGCCATCAGATGACATTTCATTCATTTTTGGTCAAATACGGAGAGATCGGCGTCAAGGGAAAGAACCGGAAGCTCTTCGAGGATGCCCTGGTAAAACAGATCCGCCGTTCCCTGAAGAGCGCGGAAGGGGAATTCGAAGTTTATAAGGAGCAGGGCCGC
This sequence comes from uncultured Lachnospiraceae bacterium, assembly GCA_902783665.1. Taxonomy (GTDB): domain Bacteria; phylum Bacillota; class Clostridia; order Lachnospirales; family Lachnospiraceae; genus Choladousia. The sequence goes on from CACZSG010000120.1 coordinate 12,700, forward strand.
ATCTATGTGGACTGCCTGACGGACTACGACTACGACGAAGTCGTGGAGCATCTGCAGCGCGTTTTCGGCATCGTGGGCTTCTGTCCCGTGATGAAATCGGAAGCAGAAACGCCGGAACAGATCGCGGAGGATACCATCCGTTTTATTTCACAGACTTATGATACCCAGGACTTTACCTTCAAGGTGGAGACCAGGCGCGCCAGAAAAGACTTCCCCGTTCCTTCCATGGAAGTGAACGCCTATGTCGGCGGCAGACTGCTGGAGGCATTTCCGCAGCTTCGCGTGGATGTGCATCACCCGCAGCAGATGATCTACATAGAGATCAGGGACCAGGTCTATATCTATTCAAAGATCATACCGGGGCCCGGAGGCATGCCCGTGGGTTCCAACGGCAAGGCCATGCTTCTTCTTTCCGGCGGTATCGACAGCCCGGTGGCAGGCTACATGATCTGCAAGCGGGGCGTAAAGCTGGACGCGGTCTATTTCCACGCGCCGCCCTACACCAGCGAACAGGCGAAGGAAAAAGTGGTGGACCTGGCCAGAATGGTGGCGAAGTATTCCGGCCCCATCGATCTGCACATCGTCAACTTTACGGATATCCAGCTTTATATCTATGAGAAATGTCCGCACGACGAACTGACCATCATCATGCGCAGATATATGATGCGCATCGCCGAGCACTTCGCGAACGAAGCCAGAGCCCACGCACTGGTGACAGGGGAAAGCCTGGGCCAGGTGGCCAGCCAGACCATCCAGAGCCTGGTGGTGACCAACGAAGTATGCTCTCTGCCTGTTTTCCGTCCGCTGATCGGGTTTGACAAGCAGGAGATCGTGGATGTGGCACAGCGCATCGGCACCTTCGAGACGTCCATTCTGCCTTATGAAGACTGCTGTACCATCTTCGTGGCGAAGCATCCGGTGACAAAGCCGAACCGGAACGTCATCCGGAAATCCGAACTGAATCTTTCCGAAAAGATCAACGAGCTGGTGGCGGAAGCCATCCGTACAACGGAACACATCTGGGCGGATTAGGGAAAGTGCATGTCTGAAAGCCTTTTCCGTATCTGATCTTCAAGCATGAAAAAAACCCTGCCATCCGAATGGCAGGGTACTGTTATAAATACGAATTTACTTAGATGATATAAGGTGCCAGAACCTGAAGGATCTCATCCATGTTTTCGTCAGCATGAATGTTCAGGTCGATCGGTTTTGAAAGATCCAGACTGAAAATACCCATGATGGATTTCGCATCGATGACGTATCTTCCAGAAACAAGATCAAAATCATTGTCAAACATGGTAATGTTATTCACAAAGGATTTCACTTTATCAATAGAATTCAGGGAAATCTGAACGGTCTTCATAACGGCCTCCTCTCGAATTTGTTCTTCATTATATTAATGTCAGAGGTGGCAAAAGTCAAGCGTGAACTGAACTTAAAACAATCGGAAGTTAATTATGTACGTCTGTATAAACATAATTGAACATATCCGGAAATAATAAGGGTAAACAAACATGAAAAAAGCCGCATTGCACAATCTCGGGTGCAAAGTGAACGCGTATGAAACTGAAATGATGGAGCAGATGCTCCGGGAAGAAGGATATGAGATCGTCCCCTTCGCGCCCGGCGCGGATGTGTATGTCATCAATACCTGCTCCGTAACCAACATAGCAGACAGAAAATCCAGGCAGATGCTCCACAGGGCACGGAAAATGAACCCGGACGCCATTGTGGTGGCAGCCGGCTGCTATGTCCAGACGGCAGAGGAAGATACGGGAGCAGATGATGCCATAGACATTATTCTGGGAAACAACAAAAAGAATGAGCTCATCCCCGCTCTTCGCGCTTTTATGGAGGACCGCGGCAGCATGGATGACGGACCGTTCACAAACCTGGCCGATCTTTCCAACTGCCGCACCTATGAAGACATGCAGCTGCAGCAGACCCACGAGCATACCAGGGCCTATATGAAAGTGCAGGACGGCTGCAACCAGTTTTGCAGCTACTGCATCATCCCTTATGCAAGGGGAAGGGTCAGGAGCCGCCGGATGGAGGATGTCCTGACGGAAGCGCGTCAGCTTTCGGAGAACGGGTGCCGGGAACTGGTCCTGACGGGCATCCATCTGTCTTCCTACGGGACGGATACCGGCAGTTCTCTGCTGGAGCTGATCCGTGCCGTACATGAGGTGCCGGGTATTGAGCGGATCCGTCTGGGTTCACTGGAACCGGGCATCATCTCGGAAGAATTCGCACAGGAACTGAAGCAGCTTCCCAAATTCTGCCCGCATTTTCATCTGTCCCTGCAGAGCGGATGCGATACGGTGCTGAAGAGGATGAACCGGCACTACACGGCCGCGCAGTATGCCCGGGCCTGCGCCTTGTTGAGGGATGTTTTCACGGATCCGGCACTGACCACGGATGTGATCGTCGGCTTTCCGGGGGAGACAGAGGAAGAATTCCGGCAGACGGTGAGGTTCCTGGAAGACCTGAAACTCTATGAGACGCATATATTCAAATATTCCAGAAGGAAAGGCACCCGTGCGGCAGTCATGCCGGACCAGATCAGCGAGCAGGTGAAGGCGGAGAGAAGCGACGAGCTGATCGGGCTGGGTCTGAAGAACCGGGATCTGTTCGAACATCGCTGGCAGGGCAGGCAGGTGCAGGCCCTGATGGAAGAGTGCACGAACCTGGACGGAAAAGCGTATTATACCGGATATACAAAAGAATATATCAGGACAGCCATCCCGGCAGAGGGACAGCCGGACCTGACCAATGTGCTGGTGACAGGGTTCCTTTCTGAAGAATTAAAAGAACATGTCTGGCTGCTGAAGACGGAATAAGGGTGTTGAAACTTTAACGGAGTTATATTATACTGAAAAGAAGATGGCCTCACAGAGCAGGGTGGGGGCAGAAGACATGCCGATTAAGGAAGTGAGAATATGTCAGAACTGAGCAGCACACAGTTTATCAATATCAATACAGAACCGGAAACGCTGGTCAAACAGGTGCTTGACCTTGTCTATGACGCCATGGTGGAAAAGGGCTACAACCCTGTCAACCAGATCGTGGGGTACATTATGTCCGGGGACCCCACCTATATTACCAGCCATAAAAATGCCCGCAGCATGATCATGAAGGTAGAGCGGGACGAACTGGTGGAAGAACTGCTGATCGAGTATATCAGGACCAGAGAGCAGGAACAGTGAGAGAAGAGAAAAGAAGGATCCTGGGTCTGGACTTCGGGGCAAAGACGGTGGGAGTAGCCGTCAGCGATCCGCTCCGCATTACGGCGCAGACTGTCGAGACCATCATGCGCCCCCAGGAAAACAAGCTGCGCAGGACACTGGCCCGTATAGAAGCCCTTGCGGCGGAATATGACGTGGAAAAGATCGTGCTGGGCTTTCCGAAGAATATGAACAGCACCCTCGGAGAGCGCGCGGAGAAAACACTGGAATTCAAGGAAATGCTTGAACGCAGATGCGGTCTTCCGGTCGTCTTATGGGATGAGAGGCTTACGACCGTTTCGGCCACCCAGGTGCTGATGGAAAGCAACGTGCGCAGAGAGAACAGAAAACAGTTTGTGGACCAGATCGCCGCAGGCATGATCCTGCAGGGATATCTGGACCGGATCGGATCGGAAGAACAGGATGGATAAAATATATTTCAGACCGGATGAGGAATCCGGAGAGATCGGCTTCTATGTCCTGGAAGAGACAAGGATCGGCGGAGTTTCTTATCTGCTGGTCACGGAATCGGAGGAAGAAGATGCGGAAGCGTATCTTCTGAAGGACACCTCTGCGGATGGAGAGGAAGAAGCCTGCTACGAGTTTGTCGAGGACGAGCAGGAACTGAATGCGGTCGGCGCGGTGTTCGCCGAACTGCTTGAAGATACAGACGTTGTATTTTAAAGCTCCGGGGTCGAAATAACGGGGCTTTTTTGTGTGCAAACGTATCGGGGCGATACGGGCTGCACCTATATTTACAACTATATTAAATAACCAGTATCTGATCTTGTGTCAGGAATATTCAGTTATTGTACGGAAGAATATACCGGAAGTGATACTGTGAGGAGAGTACCGCATACGGTACGCGGAGGTAGAGATTGAGAGAAGAGACGAAAGAAAAATTAAAAATGATACCGCTGGGTGGCCTCGGCCTCATCGGCATGAACATGACAGCATTTCAGTATAAAGACAGCATTGTGGTGGTGGACTGCGGACTTGCCTTCCCCGAGGATGACATGCTTGGAATCGACCTGGTCATCCCGGACGTCACCTTTCTGAAAGACAACATCGATATGGTGAAGGGCATCGTCTTCACCCACGGGCACGAGGACCATATCGGCGCCGTGCCATACGTTATAAAGGATCTTCCGGTGGCTCTGTACGCCACAAAACTGACCATGGGCCTGATGGAGCGGAAGCTGGAAGAGCACGACCTGCTGAAATCCACCAAGCGCAAGGTGGTAAAACCGGGCCAGATTATCACTCTTGGTGATTTCCGCATCGAATTCATCAAGACCAACCACAGCATTCAGGACGCGGTGGCGCTGGCCATCTATTCACCGGCCGGCACTGTTGTGCACACCGGGGACTTCAAAGTGGACTATACGCCGGTCTTCGGCGATGCCATCGATCTTCAGCGCTTCGCGGAGATCGGTAAAAAGGGCGTTCTGGCACTTCTGTGCGACAGTACCAACGCTGAGCGGCCGGGATTTACCGCATCCGAACGGACGGTGGGCCGCACCTTCGACAATATTTTCGCGGAACACAAAAACACCAGGCTGATCATTGCCACCTTCGCTTCGAACGTGGACCGTGTGCAGCAGATCATCAACTCGGCCTGCAAGTACGGCAGAAAAGTGGTGGTTGAGGGACGCAGCATGGTGAACGTCATCACCACGGCCCAGGAGCTGGGGTATCTGAGGATACCGGAGAACACCCTGATCGACCTGGAGACCATGAAAAACTATACCGACGAGCAGATCTGCCTGATCACCACGGGCAGCCAGGGAGAGTCCATGGCGGCACTTTCCAGAATGGCTTCCAGCATGCACAAGAAAGTGACCATCGGCCCCGGGGATACCGTTATATTCAGTTCCAACCCCATTCCCGGCAACGAGAAAGCCGTTTCCAAGGTGATCAATGAGCTGACTCAGAAAGGTGCCGAGGTGATCTTCCAGGATGCTCACGTATCCGGTCACGCCTGCCAGGAGGAGATCAAGCTGATCTATACGCTGGTCAGGCCGAAATATGCGGTTCCGGTCCACGGAGAATACCGTCACCTGACCGCGCAGGCCAAGATCGCCGCGTCGCTGGGCATCGAGCCGGACAACATCTTCCTGCTGAAAGCCGGCGAGGTCCTGGAGATGGATGAAGAAGGCGCTGCCATCACCGGACAGGTACCGGTGGGTTCCATTCTTGTGGACGGCCTGGGCGTCGGAGATGTCGGAAACATCGTTCTGCGCGACCGCCAGCACCTGGCGGAGGACGGCATTGTGATCGCCGTGATGGCACTGGAAAAGTATTCCAACCAGGTCCTTTCCGGTCCGGATATCGTTTCCCGCGGCTTTGTGTATGTCAGGGAAGCCGAAGACCTGATGGAGGAAGCGCAGGAAGTGGCTGAGGACGCCGTGTACAACTGCCTGGACCATCATGTGGCGGACTGGGCGAAGATCAAGAATTCCATGCGGGACGCGCTTGGGGAGTTCTTCTGGAAGAGGACCAAGAGAAAGCCGATGATCCTGCCCATTATCATGGAAGTGGAATAGACAATATCAGGATGTACCATGGATCCGGTCATTTTTATCCGCAGGACCGGGATTGAGAGGAAACGATAATGAGTCACGAAGTCGATGAATATACAGAGAAGCTTGCAGAAGCGCTGGTGAACAGCGAGGAATACAAAAGGTTCACGCGTATCAGGGATAAGGTGGCTAAGAATCCGGAACTTCGCGAACGGATCAATGAATTCCGCATCCATAACTATCAGCTGCAGAATTCGTCTGAGGTTCTGGATGTCATGGAAGAACTGGACACCATGCTGGGAAATTACCAGGACTTCAGAAAAGACCCCATGGTGGATGAATTCCTGCGGGCCGAGCTGCGTGTATGCCGCATGCTGCAGGAAATCTGTCTGCGCGTGGTGGAAAACATAGATCTTGATACAGAGGGCATTATCGCCGCTCATATGGCAGGGTAAACCAGTATGCAGGAACAAATAAATACGGATCTTGAACGGATGCAGGTCTTTCTGCATGCCATGGAAGGCGGCAGCACCGGCTTCCTTGCCGAACTTGAAAAAGAGGCAAGGGCGCAGGCGGTGCCCATCATCCGGCCGGGCATGCAGAGTCTGCTGAAGGTGATCCTTTCTTACGGAAAACCGGAGCGGATCCTGGAAATAGGGTGCGCCATCGGTTTTTCTGCCGTTTTAATGGCAGAATATACACCGCGGGAAACGCTGGTGACCACAATTGAAAAGGACACTGCACGCGCCATGCAGGCCAGGGAGAACTTTGCCCGTGCCGGTGTGTCGGACCGGGTGACCCTTCTGGAAGGAGACGCCGCGGATATCCTGAAAACACTGGAAGGCCCTTATCAGCTGATCTTTATGGACGCGGCAAAAGGGCAGTATCCCATCTTTCTGGAGGACGCTCTCAGGCTTCTTGCACCGGGCGGCATGCTTGTCTCGGACAATGTGCTTCAGGAGGGGGAACTTCTTGAGTCCCACTATGCGGTGCAGCGGCGCAACAGGACCATCTATAAAAGAATGAGGGAATACCTTTATACGCTGCAGCACACCGAAGGCCTGATCACAACGGTGCTGCCGGTGGCGGACGGGGCAGCGCTCACGGTAAAAACGGGAGAAGTCAGATTAAACCTTCAGTAATTAAACGGAAAATCGGGTTATGAATACAGTTAAACAGGGAGAAGTCAGTCTATGAGAAGAAAGAAACCGGAACTGCTGGTACCGGCCAGCAGCCTTGAAGTCCTGAAGACAGCCGTCAGGTTCGGTGCGGACGCGGTCTATATCGGCGGGGAAGTGTATGGTCTTCGGGCCAAGGCAAAGAACTTCTCCATGGAAGAGATGCAGCAGGGGATCGCCTTTGCCCATGAACACGGCGTGCGGGTGCATGTAACGGTGAACATCCTGGCACACAACAGGGACCTGGAAGGCGTGAAGCAGTACCTGGCACAGCTTTCTGCCATGGATCCCCGGCCGGATGCCCTGATCATTGCGGATCCCGGCATTTTCGTTCTTGCCGGCGAACTGTGCCCGGAAATTGACCGCCATATCAGTACCCAGGCCAACAACACAAACTATGAGACTTATCTGTTCTGGCATCGTCTCGGCGCGAAACGCGTGGTCTCCGCACGGGAACTTTCTCTGGAGGAACTGCGCCAGATCCGGGCAAACATCCCGGAGGAGATGGAGATAGAAAGCTTCATTCACGGGGCCATGTGCATCTCCTATTCGGGCAGATGTCTTCTGAGCAATTACTTTACCGGAAGAGACGCGAACCAGGGCGCCTGCACGCATCCGTGCCGCTGGAAGTATGTCATCATGGAGGAGACGCGGCCGGGCGAATATCTGCCGGTGGAAGAAAACGAGCGGGGTACCTATATCTTCAATTCCAAGGATCTGTGCATGATCGAACACATTCCGGATCTGGTGGAAGCCGGCATAGACAGTTTCAAGATCGAAGGCCGTATGAAGACGGCCCTCTACGTGGCCACCGTGGCCAGGACCTACCGGAAGGCCATCGACGACTACTATACCGATCCGGCCCTGTATCAGAAGAACATGGACTGGTACCGCGAGCAGATCTCGGGCTGCACCTACCGCAGATTCACCACGGGATTCTACTACGGCAGGCCGGATGCCGATGCGCAGATCTATGACAGCAACACCTACCTGAAGGACTACACCTACCTTGGGATCGTGAACGGCCTGGACAGCGAAGGCAGATGTCTTCTGGAGCAGAGAAATAAGTTTTCCGTGGGGGAAATGATCGAGATCATGAAGCCGGACGGAAGCAACATTTCGGCTCGTGTGGAAGAGATTCTGAACGAAGAAAACGAGTCCGTGGAGAGCGCTCCGCATCCAAAAGAACAGCTGAAAGTGAGGCTTTTGGCGGAAGTTCCGGCCTCTGTCGGGGACCTTTTAAGGAAAAAAGAAACGGATTTGGCAGAAATTTAAGAAAAAAATAGGAATATATGTAAACAATTTACAAAAGGAGTGGAAGATAGCTCTGTAAATAACGCTGAAAAACGTGATTATCAACAAATTTGCTTTTTCTTTCCATGCAGCTGTGTTATAATTTCCATATCAGCATATAAATAGGTAGAAACTAAAAACAGTTGCGTGCCGGAGATCCGGCTTTAGCTGAAAGGAGAGCAGTTATGTTCCTTGTCGGAGAAGCAGAATCTGTAGTACGGGGCGGAAAAGCAGCCCTGCCTTCCGAATACCGGCTTCGTAAAAAGAAACTGTTGTTTATGTGGAAGGACGAAAGAACAGGTTATCTCGGAGAAACCAGAGGAGCACTCAGATTTGCGGCAGGTACCGAAGGACCGGTAACGGACGTAGAGATCGATTCCGAAAACCGGCTCCCCTTAAAAACTCTAAAGGACGGTCAGCGGGTACGTCTGTCGGGCTGTGTGTCAACGCTTGAGGTAAGCCTCATCGGAAGATGATCATGGAGGGCGGAATGTTTCAGGTTGGAGACTATCTTGTACATGAAGGGATCGGCGTCTGTAAGGTAAATGATATCTGTGAAATGGAACTGAGCGGAAAAGGCTCTAAGAAATCTTACTATGTACTGGTACCGCTTCAGGATACCGGCAGCTGTACGTACACGCCGGTAGACAGTGAAAAGGTCCGCATGCGGCCTGTCATGAGCCGTCAGGAGATCGAATCACTGGTAAGCACCATCCCGGAACTGGAATGCATTCAGGAAAACAATGACAAGCTTCGCGCCGTGAAATACCGTGAAGCACTTGGTACATTTGAGGCCAGCGGGCTTCTGGAGATCATCAAGACAGTAATACTTGGAAAACAGCGCCGCATGACAATGGGAAAGAAAGCGCTGAGCGGAGACGAGAAGTTCATCCAGATCGCTGAGAAAAAGCTGTATGGCGAGATCGCCTTCGTATTCTCCCTTGGAACGGAAGAAGTAAAACAGTGGATCACGGGAGAGATCCAGAAGTGCAGCTGACAGAGCAGTCACCTGCAGTGAAAAATAAAATGCGGATATAAATGAAATGATGATTCGAAATCAGGCAGCAGACTCTATTTGCTGCCTGGTTTTTTTCTGATCCGTAAAGTCCCGGGAACGCAAACATAGCTTTTGGACAGACTTTTTGACAGACAATATGACCGAAGAAATCCGAATAATAACAGCGTTTTATGCCCTATGCGCACAAAAGTCCTTGCATTGCGGACAAAAAAGTAGTAAAGTAGGATGCAAAGATTTTATGACTGTAACAGGTCAAAGCGTTCAATTGCTTTGTGCCCTGCTCCAGTCAAACCCGGCAACCGTATTCTTTAGTCAGGAACAATCAGGAGGTAGAGACTATGAAGAAATTAGCTGCCCTTGCTGTATGCGCAGCAATGTCACTTGCAACTGTCCTGTCTGCATCTGCAGCAGATACCATCACCATCGGTGTCTTTGAGCCGGCTTCCGGAGATAACGGCGCAGGCGGAAAACAGGAGACGCTGGGTGTTCGTTATGCGAACTATGTACAGCCCACTGTCGAGATCGATGGCGTAGAATACGATGTTGTTCTGAACATTCAGGATAATGAATCTTCAACAGACAAGGCTCCCACAGCAGCAGTTGCGGCCGCTGACGGCGCTTCCGTCGTACTTGGCTCCTACGGATCAGCTGTTTCCATCGCGGCAGGAGATACCTTCCTTCAGGCAGGCGTTCCGGCCATCGGCATCACCTGCACCAACCCGCAGGTAACGGACGGAAACGAGAACTACTTCCGTATCTGCTTCCTGGATCCGTTCCAGGGCACGGTTCTGGCTAACTATGCATCTGAAAGCTTCGGCGCAAAGAAGGCATATGTTCTTACAAAGCTCGGCGATGACTATTCCAAGGGCCTTGGATATTACTTCACCCAGGCATTTGAGGCACTTGGCGGAGAAGTAGTAGCAGATGACTTCCCGGAAGGAACTGCTGACTTCACTTCCTACATCACCACAGCCATGAACGAGGGCTGCGAAGTTATCATGGCCCCCACCTCCATTGAAGCTGCTCAGCTGATCATCGAGACAGCTGCCGCTCAGGGCGTTACCGTTCCGCTTCTTGCAGGTGATACATGGGATTCCAACGTTATCCTTGCAGCAGCCGAAGGAAAAGATGTTCAGATCTATGTAACGACCTTCTATCAGGAAGGTGCGGACAAAGAGTTCGACGCAGCCATCAAGGAATGGATCAACTCCGACAGCGAGCTTCTTGCTTACAACGGCGGAAACGATACCATCGCAGCTGTTACCGTCATGGGATATGACGCATACTTCACCGCTCTTGAAGCCATCAAGAACGCAGGAAGCGCCGATCCGGCAGATGTTCTTGCAGCCCTTCCGTCCACCACTTACACAGGTGTTACCGGACAGATCGCCTTTGACGAAGTTGGCGATGCGATCCGCGACACTGCATTCGTAAAAGTGGCAAATACCGAAACCGGTGCATGGGATTTCGTAGCAGAACAGGGTGTTCAGTAAAACAGACTTACCCGCGTAAATAACAAACTGGGGCTGCCTTCCTGCGGGTAGGCAGCCCGTTTCTCTAATTTGATATTCCTACAGGAAGGAGTCCCCATATGGACTTTTTGAGCAAGAACCTGCCTTATCTGCTTGCCGGAATTTCCGTAGGCGGCCAGTATGCGCTGATCGCCATCGGCTACACCATGGTTTATGGTATCCTGCGGCTGATCAACTTTGCCCATGGAGATATCTTCACCGTGGCCGGCCTGATCCTCATCTATGCCACGACCATACTGCCGCTGTATATTTCCATTCCGCTTACTCTTGTGGCTACCGTAGCCCTTGGCTATATCGTGGAGAGGGCAGCGTACAAGCCGCTGCGGAATGCGCCGCGTATGTCGGTCATGATCTCCGCCATCGGTGTTTCCTATCTGCTTCAGAACCTGGCCCTGTACATCACCGGCGGCCTGGCGCAGACCTATCCGGCTATCCCGTTCATCTCCAATACCATCTCCGTCGGTCCTGCTACCACGAAGGTGGTGACGGTGATCACGCCCATCCTCACCATCATCCTGGTGATCGCGCTGATGCAGCTGATCGGGCATACCAAGATCGGAATGGCCATGCGTGCCGTGGCAAACGATTTTGAGACCAGCCGTCTGATGGGTATCAAGGTGGATACGGTCATCAGCATGACCTTTATCATCGGTTCATTCCTGGCGGCTGTCGGCTCCATTCTTTATTTTGCAAACTATCCGTCCGTCATTCCCACATCGGGAGCCATGCCCGGACTGAAAGCCTTTGTTGCGGCTGTTTTCGGCGGCATCGGATCCATTCCCGGAGCCGTCATCGGTGCTTTCATCATCGGCATCAGCGAAAACATCATCAAAGGTCTTGGCTGGACCACTTTCTCGGACGCGTTCACATTCGCGCTGCTGATCATCGTGCTTCTTGTCAAGCCGACCGGTCTGTTCGGCGAGAAGGCCACCGACAAGGTATGAGGGGAGGGGACAGAAGATGAAAAAAACCAGAACCTCGGATATTGTGATCTCTGTGTGCCTGTATCTGGTGCTGCTCGGGTTCATTCTGTTTCTGGACAGGACGCTGCCGGCAACAGATATCGCTCTTACAGTCCTGAAGAAAGGCTGCATCTATTCCCTGGTGGCCGTTTCCATGAACCTGCTGAACGGCTTTACCGGCCTGTTTTCCTTGGGCCAGGCGGGCTTTATGATGATCGGCGGTTATACCTACGCCATTCTGACCATCCCGGTGGAAGCCAGGGATTCTGTGTACCAGTACTTTAACGGCGGTATCGTCCGCTTTTCCGTGCCCTTCTGGGTCGGCCTGATCGCTGCAGGAATTGTGGCGGCCATCTTCGCATGGCTCATCGGCCTGCCGGTGCTGCGCCTGAAGAGCGATTATCTTGCCATCGCGACCCTTGGCTTCGCCGAGATCATGAGGGCCTTCTTCCAGTGGGATTCCCTTGGCGTGCTGACCAACGGTTCCAATATGCTGCGCAAATACCCGGCGTTCCGATCCACGGTATTCCCCTTTGTGACCGCCAGCCTCTGCATCGGCATCATCGTGCTGATCATAAATTCTTCCTACGGTCGGGCCTTCCGGGCCATCCGGGACGATGAGATCGCCGCGGAAGCCATGGGGATCAACCTGGCAAAGCATAAAAGGATGTCGTTCTGCATCTCCTCCTTCTTCGCGGGGGTGGGCGGTGCCCTGCTGGCCATGTACCAGACTTCCATCCAGGCTGCGCCTTTCAAATCGGCCATGACCTATGAGATCCTTCTGATCGTCGTCATAGGCGGACTTGGAAGCGTGACGGGAAGCTGCATCGGTTCCTTCCTGTTCATTGCCTGCTCCGAATGGTGGCTGCGTTTCCTGGATGCCGAGACGACCATCGGTACCTTCCGCGTGCCGCTTCTTCGCAGCGGATTCAGAAAAGTCGTCTTTTCCGTCATCATCATGCTGATCGTGCTGTTCGCGCAGAAGGGCATTATGGGCAATAAGGAATTCTCCGTTTCGGGTATCCGGGACTGGCTGACGAAAAAGAAGCAGAAGAAGGAGGCCGGAGCATGAGTCAGAACATTCTGAAAGCTGAAGATATCACCATGCAGTTCGGCGGCGTTGTGGCGGTAAACAATCTTTCCCTGGAAGTAAATGAAGGGGAGATCGTTGCGCTGATCGGCCCGAACGGAGCCGGAAAGACCACGGCCTTCAACTGCATCACCGGAGTATATGAACCCACCAACGGCCGTGTTTCTTTCTGCGGGACTCCCATCGTGGAAAGCTATCCGACCGGGAAAATGAAAAAACAGTATCTGGGCGAAAATGCCGGAAAGTACACCAGGCGGATTGTCAATACGCCGGATGTCATCACGAAGGCCGGAATCGCCCGTACCTTCCAGAACATTCGTCTGTTCTCTTCCATGACCGTTTTCGAGAACGTTCTGATCGCGAAGCATATGCGAGCGAAGCAGAATCTGTTCACGGCCACCTTCCGCCTGAACCACGCGGAAGAGCAGCGCATGCGCAGCGAGACCATGGAACTGCTGAAAATGCAGGACCTGGACCATCTGAAAGACGAGATCGCCGGTTCCCTGCCCTACGGAATCCAGCGCCGCCTGGAAATCGCAAGAGCCCTGGCAACGGACCCGAAGCTTCTGCTTCTGGACGAGCCGGCCGCGGGAATGAACCCGCAGGAGACACAGGAACTGACCGACTTTATCCGTCAGATCCGTGACGAATACCATCTGACCATTTTCATGATCGAGCACCATATGGATCTTGTTATGCAGATCTCCGACCGGGTCTATGTCCTGGACTTCGGAAAACTGCTGGCCACGGGAACGCCGGAAGAGATCCAGAATAATCCTAGAGTCATTGAAGCATACCTGGGGGTGAGTGAAGAAGATGCTTAAAGTAGAAAACCTGAAAGTCAACTATGGCGGGATCGAAGCTGTAAAAGGCATCTCCTTCGAAGTTCCGGAGAAGAGCATCGTCACCCTGATCGGCGCCAACGGAGCCGGAAAATCCACCACCCTTCGGTCCATCGTTTCCCTGGTAAAACCCACTTCCGGCACCATCACCTTCATGGGTGAGAACATTACCGGAAAAGATACCAACGAGATCGTAGGAAAAGGGATCACGCTGGTCCCCGAAGGAAGAAAGATCTTCCCGGACCTGACGGTACTGGAAAACCTGAAGATCGGCGCCTACCGAAGGAAGGACGACTTGACAGACGACATCAACTGGGTGTACGATCTGTTTCCTCGACTGAAGGAACGTTACTGGCAGCCCGGCGGAACCCTTTCCGGAGGAGAACAGCAGATGCTGGCCGTGGGCCGTGCCCTGATGAGCAGGCCGAAGCTGATCATGATGGACGAACCCTCCCTGGGCCTTGCACCGCTGATCGTTCAGGATATCTTCTCTATCATCCGGGAGATCAACCGCCAGGGCGTGACCATCCTTCTGATCGAACAGAACGCGAATATGGCTCTTCGGACTGCGGATATCGGCTATGTCATGGAGACCGGACGCATCACCATGACCGGATCCGGCAGACAGCTGCTGGAGGATGAGCAGGTACGGTCCGCTTATCTGGGAAAATAATCTGTTATGGCTATAAAAAATGAAAAAACAAAACAGGCGCTGCTTGACAAAAACATGCGTACGCTGAACCTTGAGATGAAGACCGGCAGTTACAGGCCGGTCTATCTTTTCTGCGGAGAAGAAGAATACCTGAAAAAGGACTTCAAGATAAGGCTGAAAAGGAGCATCGTCCCAGAGGGGGACAACATGAACCTGACGGTCTTTTCCGAAAAGGACTGTACACCGGATGCCATCATATCCATGGCGGATACCATGCCTTTTTTTGCCGACAGAAGGCTGATCCTCATAGAAGAGAGCGGCTTCTTTAAAGTGCGGAAGAAAAAAGAGGATGAGAACCAGCTGGGAAATGCTTCAGCGGCCGGTACCGGGGCAGAAACTGCTTCCGGAGCCACAAATGCTTCTGCAGCCGGGGATATCAGTTCCCGGGAAGGAGGGGAAAACTCTGAGGAGTTGGACAGCTCCGCCGCAGCTGCCGAACTGGCAGAGTACCTGGACCGCATTCCGGAAGAGACCACGCTGCTCTTTTACGAGAGAGAAGCAGATTCCCGGGGTAAACTGTACAAGGCCATAGAAAAGAAGGGACTTGTGGTGGACTTTGTCCATCCTGACGAGAAAACACTGGAACAATGGATCATGAGGAGACTGGAGGCTGGCAACCGTGCCATCCTTACATCTGCGTATAATCTTTTCCGCTTTTATACCGGCGACAACATGGAACATATCGCCAACGAGCTGGAGAAACTGATATCCTATACGGAGGGCAGAGAACCGGGAAAGACAGGCAATATAGAAATCATCGGGGAAGACGTGGAACAGATCTGCATAGCCCAGATCGAGCACGAGATCTTCCGGCTCACCAACGCCATGACAGCAGGAGACCAGAAGAAAACGCTGGACCTTTATTATGAGATGCTGGCAAGAAACGAGGCGCCCATGCGCATATTTGCCCTCATTTCAAGGCAGTTCAACCAGCTGTACCAGATGCGCCTTCTGAGGGATCAGGGCTATATGGTAGACCGTATTGCCGAAAAACTGAAAATGAATCCCTATGCTGTGCAGAAAAACCTGGAACCGGCTACCAGATTTGAGACAGAGACACTGCGCCGTGCCGTGGAAGACTG
>CACZSG010000121.1 GCA_902783665.1 uncultured Lachnospiraceae bacterium
GATCCACTGGGTCTTGTCCGCGCTCTGGCGCAGGCCGCCGTAGTAGGTCTGGAAGATGTGCAGGTTCAGGGTGGAGAACAGGGTCAGTTCGCCTTCCGGTGTGCCGGCATCCAGCTGCGGCTGTGCCCAGTCAAGGTAAGCCTGGATCTCAGCCTTCAGATCCTGCAGGACGGGAAGATATTCTTCATGCACGCCGTGTTTGGAAAGCTCTGCGGCATCGCCTGCCACGAACTCGTTGTCCACATAGTAGGACTCGTCGAAGGGTTCCTCGCTCCAGTTGAGGATCATCTTCAGCTCGTTGATGCAGCCCTGTACGGACTTCACCTTGTTGTAGGTCTGTCCGTCATAGCCTGTGCCGGTGGTGGCGTCCGGATCTTCCGGATCCCATACCAGGTACGGCATTACGGACTGGTACTGTCCGCCGGATACCAGCGTGTTGCCGCCGATCTCGGCGTTCTTCTCGATGACAAGAACGGTGTTGCCGTCCTGTGCTGCCTGAGTGGCTGCGGAGATGCCTGCGCCGCCGGCACCGACAACAACTACGTCCCAGGTGTCTTCAATGGCTTCGCCCGGGGTTACTTCCACCGTGTTGGCCATGAAGGCATCCTTGTCGGAAACGCCTGCTTCATCCGCTGCGGCGTTCACGGCAACCTTCAGCGCGCGGGTGGTGAAGGTTGCGCCGGAGACACCGTCCACGCCCGTGCCGTTGGCTTCGATCATCTGCGGGATCAGGATATCGAAGGCCGGTGTTCCTACATGTGCGGTCTCGACGCTGTCGTCCACCGTGATATCCGTGATGCTGGTCTCGTCGAAGGTCACGCTGATCTGAACCGGTCCGTTGTAGCCTTCGGATGTCTCTGTGTAAGTGCCCGGTGTGAAGGTAAGGCCTTCTGCTGCCTCAGTGCCTTCTTCCGCACCTTCTTCTGATGCTTCCGCTGCGCCAGCTGCTGCCTGTTCGAATGCCTTCGTGGCTGCATCGATAGCTGCGGTGGAAGTGATGGTCGCCCCTGAGACGGCTTCCACGTCTGCGCTCTGAGCGGCGTTGAACGCCTCTGCCAGCGGTTCAGCGGCTGCCTGGCCGATGCCCGGTGTCTCTCCTTCGCTGTCCACGGTTACCTGGGCAACACCGTCCTCGCCTACGGTAACGGTGACGGTAACATCACTTTCCATACCGAACGCGGATGCGGTGTAGGTACCCGGTACCAGTGCGCCTTCTTCTGCCGTAACGGTGATCCCTGCGAAGCTGCCAAGCACCATCGCGGAAGCCAGCGTTACGCCAAGAGCTTTTCTTCCCTTTTGCATAGCTGTTACTCCTTCCTCTAAAACAAACTTTTTCAGCAGTTACTTGCATATGCTATTGTAATACTGCCGAAAAAATAATTCAACTGTCCAATCGTTCCAGCTGATATGTTTTACGGTAGCGCAGAGGAGAAGCTCCGTATTTCTTTTTTATTGTTTTCGCAAAAACCAGGGGATCCCTGTATCCGCAGGAGATCGCAATGCTCTCGATGGTATAGTCCGTCAGTTTCAGCAGCTCCGCGGCACGGGTCAGCCGGAAGTTGGAAAGGTACTCCTGTTTCACATGCTCCAGAGAAAAGATCCCATCCTCCGGATATGCCGTATGCGACCGGACCGCCCCTTCCAACAGATGGTCGAAGGATTTTCTGTCGCGGATCCTTTTCCCGAAATAGAGCTGGCCCGGCTGGCCGTTCGGAAGGATACGCATCACATAGCTGATCCAGTGGTTCTGCAGATGAAATGTCCTGCTTTCCTCATGAAAAAAAACATGCCTTTCTCCTTTGTACCAATGCTGATACAGTACATTTTCTTCCATGAAGAATTGTACTATCCCGCATCGGGATTTAAGAGAAAGACATGTTATGTAAATCAGTCAAAATGTTATGAGTCGGAGGGACGCTCACCGTGACTCATGCTGAGTGGGACAGAAGGGACGTTCGCCTCTGTCCCACTGGTGTAAGGTTTCTAACGACCTTATACTTAAAGTGGGACAGAAGCGAACGTCCCTTCTGTCCCACTAACTTACCTCAGATCATATTTTGTTACATTCAGCCGCACGGCACCATCCGCAACAAAGCTGATTCCATCGGCGTCATGGTCGGTGTACAGGGTCATGGTCATCACTTGTTCGCCGTCGTTCAGGAAGACTTCGGCACTGAAGCGGTCCAGGATGAGACGCAGCTTCAGGTGTCCCTGCTTTGCTCCGGGTGTTCCGTCGGCCTTGGCCTGGGCGTCGCAGATGAGGCAGCGGCGCTGGTGGATGATGGCCCTGCGGGAACCGGAGAATTTGCGGTCGATCTTGACGATCTCTTCGTAAGGCCGGAAGCTGACAGCTGTGTAGCAGGTCTTGTTCTGGGCGAAATGAAGAGCGAACTTTTTATAAATATCCTCCGGATCTGCGGCGGATAATTCCAGTTCCAGGTCGATACGGCGGCCGCGGATGCCTTCCAGCGTAACGGTTCCGTCTTTCACAAGGACGTCCTCGCAGGTGACCGCATTTTCGCGGAGTTCCAGCAGTTCACGAACAGGCTGCTGATAAAGGCGGCCGTTCTTTACGGAGAGTTCCCTGGGAAGGGTCATCTGGCCGAACCAGGGCTGAACGCGGGTATGCAGGTTGCAGGTATCCCAGTTCTGCATCCATGCGATCATCACGCGGCGGCCGTCCGGTGTAAGGATGGTCTGGGTAGCGTAGAAGTCGATACCGTAGTCGATGGCCTGGTTGTGCTCTTCCGTCAGTTCTCCTGTCTTGTCGTCATAGGTTCCGATCAGGCACAGGGTGCCGTTTCCGTTATGATACTCGAATCCGTCCGGCAGCATGTCCTGCGGGCTGGTGAGGAGCACATGCTTCCCGTCCAGTTCGAAGAAATCCGGGCACTCCCACATAACGCCGAAGCGGCCGTTGTTCTTTGCAATCACGCTCTTGAAGTTCCAGCGGAAGCCTTCCTTGCTTTCGTACTGCACGATCTGGCCGGTGCCGTCCGCCGCCAGGTTGCCCATCACGCAGCGCCAGGTGCCGTCCGCCTCCTGCCACAGCTTCGGGTCGCGGAAGTGGGTGCGGCTGGAACCTTCGGGCAGATCACTGCCGTCGATCACGGGATTGTTCTCATATTTCACATAGTCCACCCCGTCGCCAACTGCCAGACACTGTTTCTGGATCTCATCGATGCCTCCGTCTGCCCGGTTCTGCAGCACACGTCCGGTGTAGATCAGCAGATGCCGCCCGTCCGGCAGCACACCTGCGCCTCCGGAATAGACCCCGTCCCGGTCGTACAGTTCGTCCGGCGCAAGGGCAGCGGGAAGATACTCCCAGTGCAGCAGATCGCTGCTGACGGCGTGACCCCAGTGCATGGGGCCCCAGTGGGAATCGTACGGATAATACTGGTAGAACAAATGGTATTTTCCCTGGTAATAGCAGAACCCGTTCGGGTCGTTCATCCAGCCCACCCGGGTGGAAAGATGAAAGGCGGGACGTGCCTCTTCGGGGATCTGTTTCGCGTAGATTTCTTCGTATCCGCGGGCTTCTCTGAGCATCTGACTGTTCATATTCTCTTCTTCTCCATTTTTCTTATATTTGGTGCAGTGAGTCAGAGGGACGTTCACCATGACTCAATCCGGTGGGACAAGAGGGACGTTCACCTCTGTCCCACCGAAAGCGCGGTATTTTGGAGTTACTTTTTAAGTGGGACAGAGGCGAACGTCCCTCTTGTCCCACCTGAAATGAGTCATGGTGAACGTCCCTCTGACTCACTTTGTAATCCGATCTGGTTTACAGACCCAGTCCATCCGACAGATGGCAAAGACTCTCTGCCGGAAGCTGGCTTTTTGCGGCACACAGCCGCGCGAAAAAGCGGAACACGGGCAGGCCGTTTTCTGTATCCGGCCGTTCATGTTTCAGGCACATCCTCTCCGGATGCCACTGCACGCAGTAAACAGGCAGGTGCTCGTGGTGCATCGCCTCCACCGTCCCGTCGTCCGGGCACCAGGCATCGATGACCAATCCTTCGCCAAGCCTGTCGACCGCCTGATGGTGGGAACTGTTGTGCATAAACGAGGTACTGTACAGTTCTGCCAGCCAGCTGCCTGCTGCCGCTTCGCTTCTGTGCGCACGGTCCTGCTCATCTGCCCCGCGGGCATGCATCCGGTATGTGGGCAGATGCTGGATCAGTGTTCCGCCAAAGTAGACATTGACCAGCTGATGCCCTCTGCAGATGCCCAGAACGGGCTTTTTCGCCTTCACAAAGGCATCCAGCATGGAAAGCTGCAGGTCATCCAGCACGTCGGAAACGCCCAGACAGCCTTTGTCTTCCTGCCCGTACCTGGCCGGGTTAATGTCCCAGCCGCCGGGAAGCAGCAGTCCGTCATAAGCCTGCACGCGGAACTCACGCACATCAAGATATTCCTGCTGCACGCCATTCTGAAGCTGCTCGTCCTGTACTGAAATAACAACAGGATCCAACCCTGCTGCCTGCAGGGCTCTTTTATAGTTCATGACATTCTGCCCGATCTCCGGGACAGCAATGCGTGGTCTGTTCATCTCTTCCCCCGTTTACATACATACTTCTGCCATCTCTTTTGTGTCCGGAAATGGCAGTCCGCTTTGTGTATCATACAACAACTTGCGTTGCAGAACAACCTCCATAAGAATTTTAATAATTTGCAGATTTACTGAATACTTTTTTCCTAAACAATAAACAGGCAGCCTGAATTCCAATTCTATCTGAATCAGGCTGCCATATTTCAATCCTTATGTGAACTTTTCAATGCCGATCTGGCCTTCATGGCAGTCAAAAACCATGAATTTTACCCATCTTCAGTGCTCCTTAATAGAATTCAGGAAATCCTGCGCCCGCTGTGTCTGCGGGTGGGTGAAGAAGGCTTCCGGTGTATTTTCCTCAATGATAGAGCCGCCGTCCAGGAACAGAACACGGTCCGCCACCCGGCGCGCGAAGTTCATTTCATGGGTGACAACCACCATGGTCATGCCGTCCTTCGCCAGAGAGGTCATGACCTCCAGCACCTCGCCGATCATTTCCGGGTCCAGGGCGCTGGTGGGCTCATCGAACAGGATGGCCTTCGGGTGCATGGCGAGTGCCCGGGCTATGGCCACACGCTGCTGCTGGCCGCCGGAAAGCTGGGCCGGCACTTTCGCCGCTTTGTCGGCCACGCCGACTCTGGCGAGCAGCTGCAAGGCTTCCTCTTTTGCCTGCTTTCTATGCCGGTGAAGAACATCCACCGGGCCCAGGATCACGTTGTCCAGCACGTTTTTGTGGGCAAAAAGATTGAACGACTGGAATACCATGCCGATCTGGGACCGCAGCGCGGCCAGTGCTTTTCCTTCCATGGGAACAGGCACACCGTCAATCAGGATCTCGCCGGATTCGATGGTCTCCAGGCGGTTGATGGTCCTGCAGAGGGTGGATTTTCCGGAGCCTGACGGCCCGATGACAACTACCACCTCGCCTTTGCGGATCTTCAGGGAAATATCCTTCAGCACATGAGACTGCCCGAAATACTTGTTTACATTTCGCAGCTCGATGACAGGAATTTCCGTATTTCCGGATTCATTCTTAAGAATCTCTTTTCTGGCCTCACTCATATGTTCTCTCCTTCCTGTCTCTGCACATATGCCTGCTTTCAATGATTCCGCTCATACGCCAGCTCCTTCCCCTGCGCCGGTCTGCATTTCCGGCGCCGCGGCCGTCCCGGTATTCCTCATACGCCGCGCGGCAGCATCGGAGGCCTTGTTCAGCAGATAATTGATCAGTATGTAGATGACCGCCACCACCAGATAGGTGGAAAGCAGCGCGTCATAATTGGAGATGAGCACCCGCGCGTTCTGCATCAGGTCCGGGAAGTTCACCACATAGGCAAAGGTGGTGTCCTTTACCACGATCACCAGCTCGGAGATAAGAGCCGGAACCACATATCGGAACGCCTGCGGAAAGATCACCTTGAAGAATGCATGGGAATCGCGCATGCCGATGGCCATGGCTGCTTCCCGCTGGCCCCTGGGGACCGCATTCACGCCGGAGCGGAGCACCTCCGCCACCACGCCGCAGGCCGAGATAGCTACCGGGATGGAGATCTTCCAGAACGCCGCCAGCTTGATGCCCAGCTGCGGGGCTACCAGGAAGAAGAAATAGATGAACAGCAGCGTCGGCACACCCCGGGTGAATTCGATCAGCGCGGTGCACAAGGCGCGGAGCCACCGGAACCTGCTGATTCTTCCGTACATCAGACAGAATCCCGCGGCAAAAGCCATCACGCCGGCCATGGCGGCTGCTTCCAGTGTACCTGCAAGGCCGCGGGCCAGGAAGCGCCAGGTGGTCCATCTGATAAAAATCCGCCAGTATTTTGCGTCCAGCTGGCCGGTCCGGTAGAACTGCCAGATAACAGCGCCAAGCACCGCAGCCAGCAGCACAAGGGAAACCGCCGTGGCGATCCGGATCGTCCTCTTCGTCCGCTCGCCCGGTTCTTCAAACAGGAACTGGCGGATATCGCCGTTTTTATTGTCGATCATCGCAGAATCCTCACTTTCCGGTCAATCCAGCTGCCGATCTGGCCTATCACCACGGCCGTGGCGCAGTACAGGGCAGCGGAGATGAAGAAGGCCGTCACCCCGCCCACCGCATGGGTGTTGATATAGGAGACAAGTCCTGTCAGGTCCTGAGGATTCAGGGGAACCTGAGAGGCAAGCGCCGTGGTCAGCATGGTGGAGACAAGCAGGCTGGTCAGCGGCAGAACGCTGGACCTCAGCGCCTGCGGAAGCACGACCCGCCAGATGATCTGCAAAAAGGTAAGTCCCAGCGACCGGGCCGCCTCAATCTGCCCCGGTGCAATGGTATTCATCCCGGCCAGCAGATATTCCGAACAGAAGGCGGCCGGAATGAGGGTACATGCCATCAGGACGCAGGTATAGTAGGAAAAGATCATATCCAGATAAGGCAGCGCGTAGACCAGCAGGATCAGAAGCGAAGCCCCTGGAATGTTGCGGAAGATCTGGATATAGAATTCAGCCAGCAGGCGCAGCGGCCGGACAGGACTGACGCGCATCACCGTAATGACAATGCCCAGCACAAAGGCCAGGGCAAAGGATGTCGCAGTCAGTTTCCAGGTGGTAAAAAGCGCCTGCACATATTTGTCGCCAAACTGGGTGAGAAGTGCCTGGATGCTCATGAAGTCTACCTCCGAACAAGGGGGAAGATCATACGAAAAACAGGCCTCCATAAATGGGGGCCTGTCGGATCTCCTGCTTAAATGTTACTCGATGTCAGGTGCTGCAGGCGCTTTTTCGATGCCGGTGCGGTCGCCGAGGCTGATCTGCCACAGCTGTGCCCAGGTGCCGTCCTCGATGAGTTTCTTCAGGAAGTCGTTCACGAAAACGACGCCGTCAGAATCCTTCGGAAGGCCGATGCCGTAGCTGTCCACCGGTCCGAAGACATCTCCCGCGATGGCGTAGGCATTCGGGTTCTTAACGATTGCGTTCAGAAGCAGGGTGTAGTCTGTCACATATGCGTCCACACGGCCCTGTTCCACGGCGATGCGGGCTTCCTGGTCATTCTCGAATTCCTGAACGATGGCTTCCGGCGCGTACTCGGCCAGAATGTCCGGACCTGTGGAACCGCTCTGTGTGGCAACGGTCTTGCCTCCCAGATCATCCACGCTGGTGATGGTGTCGTTGCCGGCCTTCACCAGAACTGCCTGCTGAGAAGTGTAGTACGGGCCTGCGAAGGAAATGACCTCCTGACGGGCCGGCGTGATGGAGTAGGTTGCGAATACAGCGTCCACCTGTCCGCTGGTCAGAACAGATTCACGGGTACTGGAATCTACCTGAGTAAATTCGATGGCAGACGGATCGCCCAGAATATAGCCGGCCAGCAGCTGATACAGACCTGCGTCGAAACCGCGGACACCGTCGTCAGTCTCGTCAAGCTGGCTGAACAGGAAGGAAGTACGTGTACCGCCTACACGCAGAACGCCCGCTTCTTTTACAGCGGTTGCCCACTCACTGGCCGCAATCTCTTCGTCCGATGCGGTAATACCCGATGCTACCAGCGTATCAAACGCTTCTTTATCGATGGCTACGGCATTCGCTTCTTCTGCCATGGCTGAAACGGCTGAACCTGCAGTCAGAACGCCTGCCAGAAGAACTGCAAAAATCTTACTGATCCTTTTTTTCATGATGTCTGCCTCCTTATTGAAGTTGATATCAACGGGTTATTCACGCAGCCTGCCTTTACAGCCGGCAAAACACTGGTGATTCACGCAGTATGCCGATGACTGACATCGCGCGATGATGATTGATTCAGTGTCCCATGACGATTTAGTCCTTTACACGGCTAAATCGTTTTTCCTATCATATCACATTTCAGAAGTCTGTCAAGTCCTTATTTTACTAGTTTGCATATTTTATTAGTAGGTATTGAAGCATGAATTACCTCTCCAATGCTGTCTCAGACAGGCTCATGCTCCTGCGGAATATGCGGGCCGATCAGCTTCTCCATCCATACCATGTGGTACCACCTGCCGAATTTGTAGCCGCAGTTCTGAAAGGTACCGGCAAGATGAAATCCCATGTGTTCGTGAAAATGAAAGCTGTCCTTTGTCAGATATTCATCCTCTGTTTCCGGATAACCGATGCAGGCATACAGGTTCAGGTACCCTCTGCGCTTCAGTTCTGCTTCCAGCGCCCCGTACA
>CACZSG010000122.1 GCA_902783665.1 uncultured Lachnospiraceae bacterium
CCACAGTCATCTTTGGTTCAAAACCCATCTGCTTTAATATCTGGAGATCTCGTTTGCGCGCATTCTTGAGATTCCAGCTGTTACCACACCGTTCCAATTTGCGGGGCCTATGTTAATCATTCGTACTCAATCGTTGCAGGCGGTTTCCCGGTACAGTCATAAAGTACCCGGTTCACACCTTTCACCTCGTTGACGATCCTGTTGGTAACTCTGGCGAGCACTTCCCAGGGAATCTGTGCGGCATCCGCCGTCATAAAGTCCGATGTGTTCACGGCACGCAGCGCCACCGCATAGTCGTAGGTGCGGAAATCCCCCATCACGCCTACGCTCCGCATATTGGTAAGAGCGGCAAAATACTGGCCCATGGTGCGGTCCAGTCCTGCCTTTACGATCTCTTCCCGGTAAATAGCATCTGCATCCTGGACAATGCGCACCTTTTCCGCAGTTATTTCACCCACGATACGCACACCAAGGCCCGGTCCCGGGAAGGGCTGGCGGAAAACAAGATACTCCGGGATGCCAAGTTCCAGGCCGGCTTTTCGTACTTCGTCCTTGAACAGCATACGCAGCGGCTCTATGATCTCTTTAAAATCCACCACATCCGGAAGTCCTCCCACGTTGTGGTGAGATTTGATGACCGCCGATTTTCCAAGTCCTGACTCAATGACATCGGGATAGATGGTGCCCTGCACCAGATAATCCACGGCACCGATCTTTCTGGCTTCCTCCTCGAAGATGCGGATGAATTCTTCTCCGATGATCTTACGCTTTTCTTCCGGGTCTGTTACGCCCTTCAGCCTGTCGTAATAACGCTGCTGCGCGTTCACACGGATAAAGTTCAGTTCATAGTGGCCGTTCGGCCCGAAGACCGCCTCCACTTCATCACCCTCGTTCTTCCTCAGCAGGCCGTGGTCCACGAACACGCAGGTCAGCTGTCTGCCAACTGCCCGGGACAGCAGCACCGCCGCGACAGAGGAATCCACGCCTCCGGATAGCGCGCACAGCACCTTTCCGCCTCCGATCTTCTCCCGAAGCTGTCGGACTGACTGTTCCACGAAAGAACCCATCTTCCAGTCTCCGCAGCACCCGCAGACATGAATAACGAAATTGCGCAGCATGACCTGTCCTTCTTTCGTGTGCATGACCTCGGGATGAAACTGGACAGCATAAAGTTTTCGCTCCGGACAGGACATGGCAGCAGCCGGGCAGTCCTTAGTATGAGCCGTGATATGGAACCCTTCCGGCACGCGGTCAATATAATCCGTATGGCTCATCCATACGGCCGTTCTGGCGGAAACACCTTTAAACAGCGCATCTGCCCTGTCATCGATCTCCACTTCCGTGTGGCCGTATTCGCTGACCGGTGCGCTGGCAACGCTGCCGCCTTCCATCCAGGCCATCAGCTGGGACCCGTAACAGATTCCCAGAATGGGGATGCCCAGGGAACAGATCTCCCTGGTATAATGCGGGGAAGTTTCGTCGTAGACACTGTTCGGCCCGCCCGTAAAAATGATGCCTTTGGGATTCATTTCCCGGATCTTCTCCAGCGGGAGGGTATACGAATGCACCTCCGCGTAAACACTGCACTCTCTGACACGCCGGGCGATCAGCTGGTTATACTGTCCGCCAAAATCCAGTACGATAATAAGATCTCTCTGCATATGGTTCTCTCCTTGATGTCTCTGATGTTTCACCGTCCGTTGGCAGCTTATGATACTTTCATTATTAATCTGAAATATACACCTCTATCTATGCCCCAGGTTCATTCCCTGGAATGAACCACCAGCGCGCCGATGATCAACAGCGCGCCTGCCACGCCGGAGGGCGTCAGAGCCTCATGCAGGACCAGCGCTGAAAGAAGCACGGCCGTGATGGGGTCTATGTAGCCGAGCAGTGCCGAAGTCTGGACCGGCAGTTTTCCGACCGCCCCGAAGTACAGCACGTAGGCAATTCCGGTATGTACGATTCCCAGCATGAGCAGAAGAATGATCTGCCACGTTCCAAGCTGATATGTATGAAGCGTTCCCTGTGCCATCATATACGGTATCAGTGCGGCCGCTGCCATGAAAAGCTGTACCGTTGTCTTCTCGTAAACAGGTACATCCTTCAGCTTTTTGTTGAGCAGCACCACAGCCGCATACAGGGCCGCGGCTCCCAGGCCCAGCAGGACCCCGCGCGTGTTTCCGGACTGAAGGCCCGCACTTCCCGCCGCCCCCGCAGAACCTGCACCCGAGACCAGCACCATTCCAAGAACTGCCACCGCCGCGCAGACTGCTTTCCTGGGCGTAATCCTCTCCCTGAACAGGATTGGGGAAACCAGCAGCACAATCACGGGCTGCATGTAATAACACAGGGTAGCCACCGCAACTGTCGTGTAATTATAGGCCTCGAACAGGAGGATCCAGTTAAAGCCGATCATGGCTCCGGATATGATCAAGAAAGGCAGACTGCCTTTCACCGCGGTAAAGGAAAGGCTGCGGCACGAAGCTTTCATGGCCAGCACCAGGAAAACACTTCCCAGTATCCCTCTGGTAAACGCGATCACATCGGAGGGAAGCGGAAGTTCCCGGCGGCAGATGCCGATGGTCCCGAAGATCACCATCGAAAGAACAAGGGCTAAGGTTTGCTGCTTTCTGTTGCTTTCTGTCATTCTATCTCCCAGCTCTTGAATTTGAAACAATACATTTTCTGTTTCTTCATCAGGAATGGTAGCACGCTTTGCTTCCGAGTACAACCCGAAAAAAAGATCCAGGGCTGATCTTCTCAGTACCGGATCTGTCATCA
>CACZSG010000123.1 GCA_902783665.1 uncultured Lachnospiraceae bacterium
CCATTAGCCTGTCGGTAACCAATCCACGAATAACAGAGTGGCCACATGCCGGGAACTGTTAAATCAGAGCTCCTTTCAGATGCTGACAAATCATGCAGTACTATCACGCAAATGTGACCGTTAAGAAAAGTTTGTTAGATTTACTTCTTGACAAAGGTCACTTCATAACAGTCAGAGGGTCATCCCTCTGACTCGCTCCGCGAAAAAATGGGACAGAGGCGAACGTCCCTATTGTCCCACCTTTGTCTCTTTATAGAAAAAATGATAAAAAACGACATTTCATTCTACTACGATCAGCTTCACATCCAGCGGATCGAGCAGAATATCCAGCTCCAGTTTTCCGCCCTGTACTGTCGCAGGATACTGCCGCAGCACAGGCATGCTGGAAGCCTTCAGAAGCTCGGCATCCATTGGGGCCGTAAGGTCCGGGCAGCCGCTTTGCACCCACTTGTCATAAAGGCTGCCGCCTTTCCGTCCGACCAGATATTCCCGGATGGTGAAAGATTCTTTGTGTGGGCGCCAGAAGGCAGGAAGTTCCTGCATAGTGATGGACAGAGTGCGCGGGGGACATCCATCGAACATGGTGCAACGGTCGGAGGGGGTCATGAGAAACCGTTCACCGGAGGCGTACATGCGTGACAGATGAATATAGTGATAGACAATAATGCGGATCTGACTGTCCGCGGCCGTGGCAAACCAGCCGTCTCCACGGGCAATGAGACGGTCTCCCAGGCGGGACAGCAGGCATAGGGCATAGTAGGAAGCCTTCGGCAGGCCGTTTACGGTAAACAGTCCGAGGCCGCCGTAGAGAAGATCGCCGGAAAGAGGCGCTTCGGACATCAGGTCCGAGAGGGACCAGTAGGAAAAGCTGTCAAGACGGTCGTAGTTTTCCAGCAGATTCTTTGCCAGCCAGCACGACTTATAACAGGTATCATTCAGCAGGTCCTGCTGGCTTGGCGTATTGTTCCATTCGCTTAAATAGACGGGGAGACGGGCCAGTCCGGTCTCCCGCGAAAGCTGCCTGGTCTGCCTGACGAAACTGGAAAGACCGTCCGGCTCACTGTTTAGCACCATGGTAAAGACAAATCCGAAGGCTTCCCGGGTGTTGCCGCCGGTCTTTGAAAGGTGCGTATCATAATAGGTAAAATTCAGAAAGTCCGGAAGGCAGTCCATCTGTCGGCACCATGCCAGCATCTCCCTTACCCATGCATCGCCGGCGAAATCCGCGTTCTGGAAAATGGCCGGAAGGCCGAAGCAGGCCAGGGGCAGCGCGTCTTTGACGGCCTGCCGCGTGACCCTGTAAAACTCATAAAAATCCTCGTCCTTTTCAAAGCCGTAGAGTCTTGCGGTGGTGTCCGGCTGATGCCATACGGTAAAATTCCAGTTTTTCACCTGGTTCTCCCCGTATCTTTCAAGAACATGTTTCATGAAGGCTTTCACCAGCGCCGTCCAGCCCGCCAGATCCGCCGGCTCGCTTACCAGATGGGAGAAGAGCAGCCGGTCCGGATTTTTAGCCAGTACCTTCGGCATATAGGAAAAGGAGAGTGTGGGAACAAAGCCGGCATCGCGCAGAAAATCCAGCAGCCGGTCCACATAGACGAAATTGTACACATATTCTCCAGAGGCGGCGCGGGTGCAGACGTGAAGTTCGTCCGAAAAAATACCGTTGAAGAAGAGACCGGTAAAGCCGATCTCTTTTTTTGCGCGCAGAAGCAGCGCCTGGATATCGTAAAGCAGCAGATCCGCGGCCTTGCCGACGGAGAGAGTGCGTTTCCAGGTATGCGTCAGCGGCCTGCCTTCTTCCGCAAGGCTGAAGGAGATCTTTTCAGCCACCGCAGGAACCGGATTCGCAGAGGAAGCCGCCGCGGCAGCCCGGGAGGGTGCCAGGTCCAGATAGTTCCGCAGATTGGACAGGTAACCGCTGTGTTCGATGCCGATGGGCTGGTCCGCCTTTTTCCTGCCGCGGTTCCTGCGCCGATAGACGCTTGGCATGGTGCCGTATTCTTTGTGAAATGCTGTGGTGAAGGCATGACTGTTCGGGAATCCGCTGTCCGCAGAAATCTCCTCCACGGTTTTTTCCGTGTTCATCAGTTCGTGTACGGCGTGGTTGATCCGGATCTGGGTCAGGTAAGTCAGATAGTTCATGCCGAACTGTTCCTGGAAAAATTTGGACAGATAGGGAACCGAAAGATGGACCATATCCGCAACCCTGGAAAGCGGAAGATCTTCCGTATAATGGCTGCTGATGATCCCGGAAAGCTGCGCGATCCGCTCAGCATACCGGTGGCTGCGCCGGTCGGCGCTCTGGGACCGTTCCACACGGAAATGAAGATACAGCACTTCCATCAGCTGGTAGATCAGTATCCAGTTGCGCAGCTCATAGCCGTTCTGCTCGTTTGCATTGTTGTTGATCAGCTGGGCAATGAGGCGGCGCAGGCTGTCGTAGGCCTCTTCCTTGCCGGGGAAGGTGGAGTTGCAGGAAAAGGTGGGGTGCATGGGTACCGGAAAATTATTCTCAAGCGTTGCCTGATCGAGCTGGACAGAGGCATAGACGCACTCGGAAGCGCGCAGTTCATGCAGCGTGCGGCTCTCCACCACCATGACATCGGACTCCCGCAGGGAAAACAGCTGCTCCCCCACGGTCACGCTGCAGCTGCCGCTTAAAATAAAGAGGATCTCAAAAAAATCATGCATATGGGACGGCACATGGCCGATGTGGTGGACCACACAGCGAAACGGGGTATGGGTATCAAAATCTGCGATCTCGTAATTCTGCGGCATGACTGTTCCTTTCCGGATCTTCCCGAAGCTTCCCGAAGCTTCCTGGAACTTCCTGTAATTTCCTGGATATTCCCAAATTTTTGCGAAGCTTTTATATATCTTTCTAGATCTTTCTTAGCGAAAAGTATATCGAAGAGAGGTAATACCAGGCGTGCTTTTCCTAAAGTATACCGCCGAAGAAGGCCTCTGTAAATGTTGAACAAAATAAAAAACAGTATTTTGTTGAAAAACAGAAAAAACCTTAAATTTTTAATCTGAATTCCGAGAACCAGAAAGTGAAGCAGGGCAAACTTTTCGTCAAAAAAGAAGAAGAGCATAAATTTAAGCAGAAATCCGGCCGAAAATCCAATGGGAGAAAAAGGAGTGTTCGGATAGAATCTGGGTAAAGAGGTGAGAAATATGAACAGTCCGATTTTGCAGCTGAAAGAAATATCGAAACAGTTTGGAACGGTCATCGCGCTGGACCATGTTTCACTGGACGTCTTCCCCGGGGAGATCCGCGGCCTGATCGGCGAGAACGGATCCGGAAAATCCACCATCTCCTCCATTGCGGCAGGTATGCAGAAAGCCACGTCCGGGCAGATGTTCTTCAGGGACGAGCCCTGGAACCCGTCCAGCATGATCGAAGCGCTGGAGGGTGGCATCGGCATGATCGTGCAGGAGAGCGGCACCATCCCGGGCATCAGTGTCGCCGAGAACATTTTCCTGGGGGAACTGGACACTTTCCGAGGCCGCCTGGGCATGATCGACCGCAAGGAAATGAACCGCCAGGCGGACGAGGCCATGCGAGGCATCGGTGTGGACCATGTAAAGGGCAGCATGCCCCTGGCCTCACTGGATTTCCAGACCAGGAAGCTGGTGGAGATCGCGAAGGTGAACCGCAAACATCCGGACATTCTGGTGATCGACGAGACCAGCACGGCTCTTTCCCATGACGGGCGTGAGATCATGTACCGGCTGATCCGCAGATACCGGGACGAAGGAAAGGCTGTCATCTTCATTTCACATGATCTGGACGAGATCATGGAGGTCTGCGATACGCTGACCGTTCTGCGGGACGGGGAGCTGATCCGTACCTTTACCAAAGACGAATTCGACCCCGACGCCATTCGCACCAGCATGATCGGCCGCGAGCTGAAGGGCGACTATTACAGAAGCGACATGCAGCCCTCCCGCATGCAGGAGGTGGCCCTTTCCGGGGAACACCTGTATCTGGGGGAAGAACTGCAGGATGTCAGCATCAGCCTTCACAAAGGCGAGATCGTGGGCATCGGCGGCCTGTCCTCCTGCGGCATGCATACGCTGGGCAAAGTGCTTTTCGGCGCCGCAAAGCCGGAGCAGGGCACCGTGAAAACAGCGGACGGCAGGGAAATTAAAAATGAACAGACAGCCATGGCGGAAGGCATCGGCTATGTGTCCAAGGACAGGGACGTGGAATCCCTGTGCCTGTCCGCCAGCGTCAGGGACAACATCGCCATCGCCGGCATGGATAAGTACGCCCTGGGCGGATTCCTGATCACCAATTTCAAGGAGAAGGCCTACGTGGCGCAGCAGGTGGAAGCCCTTTCCATCAAATGTGCCGGGCAGGAACAGCTGACCGGCCAGCTTTCCGGCGGCAACAAGCAGAAGGTCGTGTTCGGCAAGTGGATCGGCTGCGGCAGCAGCATCCTGATCCTGGACTGCCCCACCAGAGGCGTGGACATAGGCGTGAAACAGGCCATGTACCAGCTGATGACCGAGCTGAAGCAGCAGGGGAAGGCCATTCTGCTGATCAGCGAGGAGATGCCGGAACTGATCGGCATGAGTGACCGGGTGCTGGTGATGAAGGACGGAAAGATCACGAAGGAGCTGGAGCGAAGCCCGCAGCTGACCGACGCGGTGATCATCCGCTACATGATTTGAGGAGGCTGCCATGGAAACAGGAACCTTAAAGAAAAAATCCGGCGGTACAGCCGGCCGGCATCTGGTGGACCTTCTGCCGTTTCTGGCACTGGCGGTGCTGTTCGCCCTGTTCTGTGCCATTGTTAAAGGAAAGGGCTACCGGCTGGACATCTATCTGAAGACCATCTTCAACCAGGGCGTGGTCCTGGCGGTGGTGGCCACGGGCGCCATCTTCATCTACACGCTGGGATCCTTCGACATCAGCCTGGGTGCCTCCACACTGTTTGCGGCCACCATGGGCGTGCTGACTTACAACGCCACTGAAAGCCTGCCGCTGATGCTGCTGGCCATCTTCGGAACAGCCATCGCCTGCTCCTTGTTCAGCTCGGCGCTGGCGTCCGCTTTCCACATCCCGGCCTTCGTCACCACGGTGGCCATGCTGTCGGTGCTCTCCGCGGTCTCCGCGCAGATCATCACCACCAGGGGCGGTTCCCTTGGCGGCATCGGCATTCCGAAACCCGTGGTGAAGCCGCTGGACAATCCGCCTTTTAAGATCGCGCTGCTGGCGGCCTTCTTCCTGCTGTGTTTCTTCGTATTCCAGCTGACCAAGGCCGGCCGCAGACAGAAGTTCATCGGCGGGAACCTCGTATGCGCAAGGCTGACGGGCATTTCCTACAACAAATACGCCATCCTGGCCTTTACCATGGCGGGCATCGGCGTGGGCCTGGGCGCTTTTCTGACCCTGGTGTATACGCCCTCCGTCACCGCCACCACGGCCTCGGGCATCGGCATGAGTATCTTCGTGGCCATCGTGTTCGGCGGCATGCCCATCTCGGGCGGCGCCAGATCCCGCATCCACGCGGCGCTGGTTGGAGGTTTCTCGTACATCCTGCTGAATAATATTCTGGAGCTGGTTCTTGAAGGCGGCAGCGCTTACGGACTGACGCAGATCGTGAGCGCCGTATTCTTCCTGGCCGTCGTCTATGTGACAAGTATGAATTACCGCACGGCGTTGCTGCCCAGATAATACCGGGTACGAATTACCGGCGGCCGGAATAGCTGCAAATACCCGGAACAGCCGGAAATTGCCATAAACAAGAGAAAATACAGGTATTCTGAGCAGCCGGAAATTACCTGAAATAACGATAGATATGCGCAAAGCGCATCAGATATATGCACTCATTCATGCAGCAAATGGTTCAATAAAAGAGCTAACCAGATTTCAACAAAGGATTCAACTAAAGATTCAACTAAAGATTCAATAAAGGAGGAAGCAATCATGAAAACCCGTAAAATGACAAAGACCATGCTGACAGGAATCGCCCTTGCAGGCGCGCTGGCTGCAACCGCCATGACGGCATCCGCTGCCGACCTGAAGATCGGTGTGCTGGTGGCAGACGTGAGCGGCGAGGAGGCCCAGGGCTTCCGCTCCTACTATGAAAACTACATCGCCGAAAACTACGATGTGGAATTCGTCTATACAGATGCTCTTGAAGATGCAGCAGGAGAGAAGGCCGCCATCGAGAAATTCGCCTCCCAGGGCTGCCAGGCCATCATCTCCCTTTCCAGCAGCGACCGCGCCACCCAGATCGATACCTGCGACGAGTACGGCGTGTACTACGCCATCGCCTCCGGTGTTCTGGACGACGAGCTGTTTGAGACCTACAAGGGATACGAATACTTCGCGGGACAGGTAGGACCGGGCAACGCCACCGAGTTTGAAGCAGGAAAAGCCATGGGCGAATACTTCAAGGCGCAGGGCGTTACCTCCGTGGCCATGTACGGCGCTTTCATTCCGAACCCCATGCACGTATTCCGCGCGGCCGGCGTGATCGCGGGACTTGGCGACACCTACGGCGGAACCAATGACATGTACGAGATGATCGGCCAGATCTTCGCAGACCAGAAGATCGACCCGGCCAAGGTGGAAGGCGATGTGGCGCTGACTGCTTATCTGCAGGGCTACGGCGACACCACCACCGATGAGATCAACGCTGCCATCCAGAAAGAGCCGGAAGCATTCCTTTCCGTAGGCATGGCAACCACTTTCTTCACCCAGATGCTGAACGAGGCAGGCATCCCGTTTGCCGACATCGATTCCTTTACGCAGGCCAACGGCACCGCCATCAAGGAAGGCCAGCTGGTCTACCTGGCAGGAAAATACAGCTCCTCCATCGGACCGGTCTTCGCGCTGATCAAGAACGCCGTAGACGGCAACCCCATCCGCGATGAGGAAGGCAACGCCCCGTCCTTCTCCCAGGGATATCTGGTAGCCACAGACGGAGAATCCTTCGACGAATACTATGTAGCAGACAACGGGGATGCCCCCATCTACGACAAAGAGACCCTGGACTCCATCATCGGCGCGGATGTGACCTACGAAGATTTCAAGGCACTGGTGGAGTCTAAATAATAAATCAATCATAATATCTGGCAGAATCGGAAATCTGCGGGTTCCACCCTTCACGGAGAAGAAAAACCGGAAGGGTTACCCGGAGAAACCAAGAAGGTTCAGCAAATTGGGAGGCAGGTATGAGTACCGCGAAAAAAGTGACAGGAACCCTGGCGATCCCCCTTCTGACCGCCCTGGTGCTGGAATGCATCTGCGTGATGAACGGAAACCATGTGATCACCAACCTGAAAAGCTTCAACAATTTTGTGGTGTATACAGCGATCGTCATGATCACCACCATGGCGCTGTCCATCAATCTGAACAGCGGAAGGTTTGATTTTTCGCTGGGTTCCATCGCGGCGCTTTCCGCGGTGACAGGCGCGAAGATCAGTTACGCCATGCTGCACGGCGCTTCCGGCAGTGCCCCGGTGATGCTGCTGATCACCGTTCTGGCAGGCGCACTGCTGGGCCTCGTCTCAGGCCTGATCTATGTGGCGCTGCGCCTTCCGCCCATCATCACCTCCCTGGGGGTCACCCTTATTTTCGAAGGGGTCCTGTATACCTTTACGGGCGGAAAATATGTGATGGCGGAAGTACAGAACGCCTCCATGTCCGGGTTCGTGGGGACCTGGGTCAACGCGGCCATCCTGATTGTGGTGATCCTGCTGGCCATGATCCTGATCTTTGACCATACCACCTTCGGCTACAACTACAATGCCCTGAAGAACGGGCAGAAGGTGGCCGTGAACACGGGCATCCGCGAGGTGCCGAACGCGGTGCTGTGCTACGTCATCTGCGGCGCGCTGATGGGCGTGGTCGGTTTTCTGAACGCGGCCAGGAACACCAACATCAACGGCGGTCAGCTGAACTTCGGCTCCATCTCCATCATGTTCACGGCGTTCCTGCCCATGTTCATCGGAACCTACATCAGCCGCTTCTCCAGCGACAAGCTAGGCTTCCTGCTGGCAGCCGTCTGCATGTCGCTGCTGAACTCCACCTTCGCCGTTTTCTCCAACGCGATCACGGCGTCGGTGCAGTCCATCATCAACGCGGTGCTGCTGGTGGTGTTCCTGATCTACCTGAATAATGAACAGCTGCTGGTCGGGACATTTATGAACCGCGGGCAGAAGGTGAAAGCATGAAAGATGAAAAATTATTGGAAAAAGCGCTGTCTCTGTTCCCGACCCTGTATGAGACACGGGTGGAACCGGCCGCAACGGTAAGCCCCGTCCGGGACGATGCCGGCAGAGTCCGCATGGAGCAGACGGAGGATTTCCGACTGCGCCGGCTGAAAAAAGGGGACCGCCTGGTGCTGGACTTCGGTGACCACCAGGTGGGATATCTTTCCCTGCAGCTGGGAGTGAGGGGCTCTCACGCAGACGCCCCTGTCTGGCTGAGGTTCCATTTCGCGGAATACGCGGCCGAACTGTTTGAAGACCCGACAGCCTATTACGGCTGGATCTGCTCTTCCTGGGTACAGACGGAACAGGTACATGTGGATGTTCTGCCTTCCGTTTTAAAACTTTCAAGGCGCTATGCCTTCCGCTATGTGTCCATCGAAGTACTGGACATCAGCAGCAAGTTCGATCTGGCCATTGAAGGCGCTCTCTGCCGTGCGGTCTCTTCCGCCGATGACAGGGTACTGGTGCCATACAAGGCTCCCGATGAGATGAGCCGGAAGTTGGATGCAACGGCCTGCCGGACGCTGCACAACTGTATGCAGACCGTATTTGAAGACGGGCCGAAAAGGGACCGCCGCCTGTGGATGGGTGACCTGCGGATCCAGGCCCGCGTCAACTATGAGACGTACCGGCAGAACGACCTGGTGAAGGAATGTCTTTATCTGTTCGCCGCACTGCCGGCAGAAAATGGCCAGGTGGCTGCCTGCCTGTTCCTGGAACCGGAGCCGGAGGCGGACGATACGGTGATGCTGGACTATTCCCTGTTCTTTCCGGCTGCCCTTCTGGACTACTATAAAGCCACCGGCGACCGGGAGACATTGCAGGAGCTCTGGCCCACGGCACTAAGCCAGCTTTATCTGGCGGAGGCCCGGCTGACAGAGCGGGACCTGATCCCCGATGAAGACCGGATGGGCTGGTGTTTCGTGGACTGGAACCTGGCACTGAACAAACAGGGCGCAGCCCATGGCATTTTCCTGTACGCACTGCGATGCGGTGTGGAGACCGCCGGCATTCTTGGCCTGGAAGCGGAAGCCCAAAGACTGCAGGAACTGTATGAAACCTGCAGGAAAGCCGCCAACACGTTGCTGTGGGATGAGGAGAGCGCCTGCTATGTAAGTGGGAAGGATCGCCAGATCTCCGTGGCGACCCAGGTGTGGATGGTACTCGGCGGTGCCTTGGAAGGAAAAGCCGCTGCAGACCTGCTGAAAAGAACCGTTTCGAACCCTGCGGCGGTATCCATGGTCTCTCCCTACATGATGCACAATTACATTGACGCGCTGATTGCGGCAGGAGAAACCGAACCTGCCATGCAGCAGATGACCGCCTACTGGGGTGGCATGCTGGAAGCAGGCGCAGATACCTTCTGGGAACTTTACAACCCGGATAACCCGGAGGAATCGCCATACGGCGGCACCATCGTAAACAGCTACTGCCACGCGTGGAGCTGCGGACCAGCGTATTTTCTGCGAAAGTATCAAGGAGTCAGAGGGACGTTCACCGCGA
>CACZSG010000124.1 GCA_902783665.1 uncultured Lachnospiraceae bacterium
CCTTGCGATCACAAGCCGCAGCTTCTTCAGTTCATCGAACAGGCTGTACCCGGCTTTCGTCAGAACATCCGTGTTCTTCTTCCTCTTTTCGGTCTTCCGGCGTTCACGTTCGGGCTCTTTTTCCTTGTGTGTCCGGATCAGCACCCGCGTGGCCGGGTCTTTCAGCGGCGCAATGTTGCCCATACGGACCACGCTGTATTTTTCGGCGGTCTGGACCAGGTACCCGTCCATGATCATCTGGCTGACCAGCAGCCGCAGATCGGCTTCGGAGCGGTCCTTAAGTGCCCCGTAGGTTCTGTACTCGGTGGTGTGAAGTTCCCGAAGCCTGGCTCTTGAGGCGCCCAGAAGCGTGCCCAGGACAATGTTCAGGCCATATCTTCCCCTGGTCTCGTAAACACAGTTGATGACCTGCTTCGCGTCCTCCGTCATATCCGTCTCCGTGAATTCCCGCTGGCAGTTTCCGCAGCTTTCGCAGGGAAGTTCACGCCTCTCGCCGAAGTAGGAAAGGATATAGTTCCGGAAACACTCGGAAGTCCTGCAGTACCCTTCCATGATCTGAAGCCTTCTGGCATCGCGCTGCCGGATCAGTTCCACGTCTTCATAGGGAAGGTCCACCAGCTCCTTATGCTCCAGCAGCATCTTGTTGATCATAATGTCCTGGGGCGAAAACAGCAGGATGCACTGAGCCGGGCCGCCGTCTCTTCCGGCACGCCCGGCTTCCTGGTAGTAATTTTCCATGCTCTGGGGCATGTTGTAATGAATGACGAACCGGACATTGGACTTATCTATGCCCATACCGAAGGCGTTCGTGGCCACAATGACCGGCGTCCGGTCATAGATAAAATCGTCCTGGCTTTCTTTTCTGTCTCCATTGCCCATCCCCGCATGATACCTTGCCACCGGAACGCCCGCGTCCGAAAGCCGCTCGTACAGGGCATCCACATTCTTTCTGGTGGCGCAGTACACAATGCCGCTCTCGTCCGGATGCTTCCGGATGTATTCCTGTACGAATTCATCCTTCTTCCTGGTCATCTGCACGTCGAACCACAGGTTTTCCCGGTCAAAGCCCGTGACGACCATCTTCGGCTGCCGCAGCTTCAGCACACAGGCAATGTCGGTCTTCACTTCCTCCGTGGCCGTGGCGGTGAAGGCGCTGACCACAGGCCTTTCCTGCAGGCGGTCTATGAAATCCACGATCTTCAGGTAGCTGGGCCTGAAATCCTGCCCCCACTGGGAGATGCAGTGGGCCTCGTCCACCGTGACCATGGAAATGTCGATCCGTTCGGCAAAATCCGTAAAATCAACGTTTTCCAGCCGCTCCGGCGCAACATAGAGGATCTTATATGCCCCCAATTCCGCCATCGAGTACACCTTGTCGATCTGGGTCTCTGTCAGGGATGAGTTGATATAGCCCGCATGGATGCCGGCCTCGTTCAGAGCTTTCACCTGGTCCTGCATCAGCGAGATCAGCGGTGAGATGACGATGGTGATTCCCGGCAGAATCATGGCTGGCACCTGATAGCAGACCGATTTGCCCGCGCCCGTCGGCATGACGGCCAAAGCGTCCCTTCCGTCCAGGATGGCGTCTATGACCTCCTTCTGCCCTTCCTTAAAGGAATCGTATCCGAAATATACTTTTAATGCTTCTTCTGCATTCATTTTTTCCTTTCTGGCGGGGTCAGACCCCATTACGAAATTGCTGCCGGTTTATTGCTGATTATGATCCGTGCCGGCAACAATGTCCGAAACCGCCACCAGCACAGCTTCCCCGCTGATGGCGATCCTACCGTTTCCTGTCAGTTCGCAGTGCAGATACCCGCCCCGCTTCGAGGCCTGGTACGCGCTGATCTCCCTCTTTCCAAGTTCCTTCGACCAGTAATCCGCGATCTGACAGTGCGCGGAGCCGCACACTGGGTCCTCCGCAATGGCCAGTTTGGGGCAGAAGCTCCGGGAAACACAGTCAGTCTCTGTTCCGGCCGCCGTCGCGTTCTGGATTCGTCCCTCGATCTGCTTCAGCAGCTCCTGATCCGGGTGCATCAAGCGCACCTGGTCTTCCGTCTCAAATACACAGACCAGGTCCAGTCCCAGCACGGCTCTGACCGGACGCACGCCGAATGCATGCTCCATCTCGTCCGTGACCGGGATCTCCTTCAGTTCATAGGTCGGGAAATCCATCTCGTACAGGCTGCCTTTCCTTTTCACCGTCAGTGTGCCGCTGAGGGTATTGAACTGTACAGCCTCGCTGTCCGGTTCATAATAATTCAAAATCACAAAGGCCGAAGCCAGCGTGGCATGGCCGCACAGTTCCACCTCTGTTCCGGGCGTGAACCAGCGCAGATGGTATCCGGCTTCCTCCTTTACAATATAGGCCGTTTCGGAAAGATTATTCTCCATCGCCAGCTTCATCATGAATTCCTCAGACGGCCAGCGGTCCATCACGCAGACTGCCGCCGGATTTCCGGAGAATGGACTGGCTGTAAATGCATCTACAATGTATTGCTTCATGGGGACTCCTTTTTACCTTTAATTCTTTACCGTTTTAAGCATCTGAACAAGATCTTCGCATCTGCTGAAGACCTTTTGAAAACACGTATCCGGCACCGATCGTCGTGCCATATCATCACCTGTAATACAGCATCAGCATGAGCATCACCGCAGCCAGCAGTAGAACGCCACATGGCTTCCGATACCGGTACACTGCAGTCCCACTTTTTTGCAATAGCGGAGCGCACGGTATACATGATGCATCAGAAACACCGACCTTGATTTCAGTTTTGATATCGTATCTGCTGTTCTTTGATCATCGGATACCGAATCAATGCTTCTCCGTCTGTTGCCTCTTTGTGC
>CACZSG010000125.1 GCA_902783665.1 uncultured Lachnospiraceae bacterium
GCTGTGCGTTTCCGCCTTCCAGGCCTGTCATCTGATCGGCATGCCAGAGTGCAGCGTTCATCTGACGGAAGCCGTTGTCTATGTTTCTCTGGCCCCCAAATCCAATGCCATGGAGACAGCCTACATGGCGGCCAGAAAGGACGCGCTGGAG
Organism: uncultured Lachnospiraceae bacterium; assembly: GCA_902783665.1. GTDB lineage: Bacteria > Bacillota > Clostridia > Lachnospirales > Lachnospiraceae > Choladousia. The sequence goes on from CACZSG010000125.1 coordinate 152, forward strand.
CAGCTTGACGAGCCGGTTCCGCTGGTCATCCGGAACGGTGTGACTTCGCTGATGCGCGGCCTGGGGTACGGGGACGGATATCAGTACGCCCACGACACGGAAGAGAAGCTGACGAATATGCAGTGTCTGCCGGATTCCCTGGAGGGAACGGTCTATTACAGACCTACAGACCAGGGAAGAGAAGCCGAATTCGCCGGCCGGCTGGAAGAGATCAAACGCTGGAAAAAAGAACACAGATAAAACAAAACCCGGAGATGACCTCAGTCATCCCCGGGTATTTTCATGTCGTTTCAATACTTCGGAAGCCGTTTCGGAATCGCTGATCAGGACTGAGAATGCTGATATCCGGAAGCAGTTCAAGGAGAATATCTTCTTCGAAATGTCCCATGCACAGCCCTGGGGAAAACGCGGGCTGGAGTTTGCCGTTGAAATGCTGGGCGCCGACCACATCGTGTTCGGTTCCTCCTACCCGGTACGGAAAGAGTGGCTGCTGGAAGGCCCTGCCTTCGTCAAGAGCCTGGATCTGCCCGAAGAAGAAAAGAATCTGCTGCTTGGCGGGAATGCGCAGCGCCTGTATCAGATCTGAATCAGAGCCGTCCCTCAAAAGTAATTTACCGTCTATAAATAGTAGTCTGCAAAAAAAGAAGCCGGGGAAAAAACGTCCCCCGGCTCTTCATCATTATGCATTCTGTCCGATATACTTATCCTGCAGCGAATCCGGCATCATCTGCATCAGCTCGATGCGGTTGCCGTCCGGATCGTGCGTCCAGCACTGCCAGTTGCCGTCAATTCCCAGTGACGGCGCCGCGTCCTGCGGAGCGTCAGCGGCCACGATGGCATCCCAGGTAGCCTGGATGTCCGCCACCTCAAGGCAAAGGTGGGAGTATCCGATGTTGTCATCGCTGAAAGGATGCGGACAGATCCCGTCGAAGAACAGCTCGATGAACTCGTCACCGGCCACATGAATGTAGACGATCCAGGGTTTGCCCGTCTCGGGATGGTTCATCACAAAAGCCTTTTTGAAGCCGAAAACCTTCTCATAAAATGCGACAGAAGCGTCCATATCTTTTACAGTGTAGGCGCTGTGGGCAATTTTCTTAACGATTTCTGACATAATGGTTACCTCCATAGGTGGTTCTTGATTTTCGTGTCTGTTAACGTGTTTCTTATTTCTTGAAGCTTTCCAGCAGCTCAATGCGGCATTTCAGATGTTTCTGGCAGTCCAGATAGATGTAACGTCCGGTGCCGTCCCCGTAGTTGCCTTCCTGCTCCACAACAGCGTCAAACTCTTCCTTCAGTTGTCTGATCACGGTGTCGGCATCGTCCACGTTGAAGGCGATGTGATGAATGCCTTCTCCGTATTTGTCCAGGTGGTCGCGCCACACGGAGGGCTCCTTGTTCGGCTCGATCAGTTCCAGCTGAACGCCGGGCACTAGGTCGATGAAGGCCAGCTTGCTGTTGGCCAGCGGGGCGGGCTCTCCGTAGATCTTTGTCTGCATGACGGAATACTCACCGCAGATGTTTGCGTCCGGTTCCGCGCAGTCAAAAAGAAGCGCGAATTTCTTCTTTGTCTCCTCGATATCATTCACCACAAATCCGACCTGCGAAAATTTCGCCTGTTTCAGTATTTCACGAAGTCCCATCTTTATTCCCCTTTCGCAATGCGGGCCCGGATCTCATCCATAACGGCGGAGTTGTCCCGGTCTACTTTTATGTTCAGTTCTGTCTTGAGGGCGTCCCATGTATCATAGAATGCATAGGACTGACCCGGGTAATATCCGATATGGTAGTGTTCCGGATTACCGCCGATGGAGGCGATGGCTGCTTCGGCAACAGCTTCGTCCGGGGTCAGGAAGGCGATGTGCATCAGGCCTTCCCCGTGTTTTTCAAGAAAGGTCTTCCAGGGGCTGTCCTCCGGCCCTGGAGAACAGACCTCCAGCACAATATTGTCCAGTTCTATCACGGAAAGGCGGCAGTTCTGGTACAGCTGCGGTTTTCCGTCCGTCAGCACGGGCGCCACGTCCGGGCCGGGAATATTCCAGATCCGGGGCATGTCA
>CACZSG010000126.1 GCA_902783665.1 uncultured Lachnospiraceae bacterium
CAGATGCATTCACAAACTGTTCAGGAAATGAAATGCAAGAAAACAGCCATCCGGGCCTTGCCCATAAGAAGACTTCTGAAACCCGCCGCACTCTGCCTTCTGGCAGGAGCCCTGCTGTTTCCGCTGCCGGCCCGGGCGGCGGGGAACCTGACGGTGACAGATAAGAAGGCTTTCATTTTTTCAGGCCAGGACAGTGGTTATTTCTACGCCAAAATAGAGAACGACGGGGACGAACCGGCAGCTGTGGATCACGGGAAACTGGTCCTCTTTTCGGGGGACGATGACATCCTTGAGACGTCGGATTACATCAGTACTTTTCCGGGCCGTCTTGTCCTGGAACCCGGAGAATACACATACGTGAGCGAATTCCTGTGGAACAGCAACCTGAAGAACCAGACCATCGGGGATTTGAAATTTTCTGTCGGCATAACAGACCGCGGAACAGAAGCGGAAAGAATTCCATGTGAGATAGAGACGGACATCAAGGGATCCGCCGGCTTGGACAACTACCTGCGCGTCACCCTGAAAAATGAAGCCGATGAGGTCCGTTCCGGCTACTGTCTGGTGGCGGCTCTTTACGATACAGAAGGCAGTCTGGTCTATGTGGACCGGGCCAGCTATGACAACATCGGCCTGCATCCCGGCAGCACCATGACAGTCTCCATGTATGTGGACCTGGATGTCGTCAATTATTTTGAGAGCAACCATATAGAAATAGGTTCAGCGGATGTGCTGGCATATTATCTGAAAAAATGAGTCAGAGGGACGTTCACCATGACTCATTCGAGGCTGCGGCAGGTCAGCGCTGCTGATCCTGCCTGGCAGCCAGAATGAGTCACGGTGAACGTCCCTCTGACTCATTTCCGGTTACAGCAGTGCCGATAGAATCTCCCCGCTGTCCCCGCCAAGGCAGATGGACTGGGCCTTGATCTGCTCAGGGCACATAGCCTCAGCATAATTCAGGCAGGCATAGACAGCATTCGGATTCTCCGCTGTCATGGCCCAGAAGGGATATTTCACGATCATCGGTGTATTGTGACCGACGCCCAGCTCCAGAAACAGGATGTGTCTGCCTTCCGCGGACTGAAGAAACGCGGCATAGCGTTCCGCAGCCGCAGCCCAGCCGGCGTCTTCGACAAAGGTGTCATCAGCCCGCAGATTCATGGCAACAGGGCCACCGTTGTCCGGGCATACGGGGATCAGCTCTGTGGGGATTCGCATGGAGATCAGGTGGTCTTTCGGGACCTGGAAGATACCGTTTTCATCGGGAATGAACCGCTGGGCCGCCATTGCCTGCCTGACCCAGGATTCGTTGTCCCAGGTCTTTTTGATTCTGCCGTCAGCGCTCTGGAAAAGGCCGTAATCGCCCTGGGTATAGAAGAGCCTGTTCTTGTCAAAACCGGCCCGCTGAAAACAGTGATCCACGTTGGTGGTGATCACGAAATAGTTTCGGTCTTTCACCAGAGCGAGCAGGTGGTCATATACCGGTTTTGGAACCGGCAGATAGCGGTTGATATAGATGTTCCTCGCCCAGAAGGCCCAGAGAGTCTCCTCATCCGGGAAGGGATAGAACCCGCCCGAATACATATCCGTGATCCCGAGACGTTCTTTGAAATCGAAAAACCAGTGGTCAAACCGCTCTCCGCTGTAGGTGAAGCCTGCGGCAGTGGAAAGCCCCGCACCGGCACCGATCACGATGGCATCGGCTGTTTCAAGGTTTTCTTTCAGGCGGCGCATGTTTTCCTCCCGGTTTCCTGTGCTGCCGGTAAGCCCGCCGCGAACACTCTGCACGTAGGAAATTCCTTTTCGCAGTGTCTGAGAGAAATCTGCTTTCTGTTTACCTGAAAAGATGTTCATAGATATCCCTGTCCTTTTCGCTGAATACATTGAAGATGACGCGGTCCACAGCTCCATCGTGTTCCGCCAGCCATTCCCTTACGGTTTTTACCGCGATCTGTGCGGCCCGCTCAGGCGGGAAGTGAAAGACGCCCGTGGAGATGCAGCAGAAGGCCACGGAGCGAAGATTGTTTTCCGCGCACATATCAAGGGTGTTTTTATAGCAGTCGGCAAGGTCCTGCTCCAGAGTCGGAGTAAGCGCCCCGGCTACGATCGGCCCCACAATATGGATGACCTTCCGGGCGGGAAGATTATAGCCGTCCGTCAGCATCGGCACAGCCGTCGGCTGTTCATATTCAGGCCCGTATTTTGCCC
>CACZSG010000127.1 GCA_902783665.1 uncultured Lachnospiraceae bacterium
AGAAGCAGGTTTTCGTCTCCGCCCTGCTTTTTTGCGAGGAGGGATGTTATGAATATCAATAAGTTCACACAAAAATCATTACAGGCGGTAAATGATCTGGAAAAGACCGCCTACGATTTCGGCCATCAGGAAATCGAACAGGAGCATCTGCTCTACGCGCTGCTCCATCAGGAAGACAGCCTGATCGCCCGGCTGATCCAGAAAATGGACATTCAGAAAGAGTATTTCGAGAACCGTCTGGAACAGCTGTTAAACCAGAAGGTAAAGGTATCCGGCGGAAAACCCTATGTCGGCCAGTATCTGAACCAGGCCCTGGTCTCGGCTGAGGACGTGGCGAAACAGATGGGAGACGAGTATGTTTCCGTTGAACATCTGTTCCTTTCCATGCTGAATCACCCCAGCCAGTCCATGAAATCCTTCTGGAACGAGTTCGGCATTACGAAAGAGCGTTTCCTGCAGGCACTGTCCACGGTGCGAGGAAACCAGAGAGTCACTTCGGACAACCCGGAGGCGACCTATGATACTTTGAACAAATACGGCCAGGATCTGGTGGAACGCGCCAGAAACCAGAAGCTGGATCCGGTCATCGGCAGGGACGCTGAGATCCGGAACGTGATCCGCATCCTGTCAAGAAAGACCAAGAACAACCCGGTGCTGATCGGTGAGCCCGGCGTCGGAAAAACGGCAGCCGTGGAAGGTCTGGCCCAGCGTATCGTCAGGGGAGACGTACCGGAGACACTGAAGAACAAGAAGATCTTCGCTCTGGACATGGGCGCGCTGGTAGCAGGCGCCAAGTACAGAGGCGAATTCGAGGAACGTCTGAAGGCGGTGCTGGAGGAAGTCCGCAAGAGCGAGGGCGAGATCATCCTGTTCATCGATGAACTGCACCTCATCGTCGGCGCGGGAAAAACGGAAGGCGCCATGGATGCAGGCAACATGCTGAAGCCCATGCTGGCCAGAGGAGAACTGCACTGTATCGGGGCTACCACGCTGGACGAATACCGGAAATACATCGAGAAAGACCCGGCCCTGGAGCGAAGGTTCCAGCCGGTGCTGGTGGATGAACCTTCCGTGGAGGACACCATTTCCATCCTTAGAGGGCTGAAGGAGCGCTATGAAGTGTTCCACGGCGTAAAGATCACGGACAGCGCGCTGGTCGCAGCTGCCACGCTGTCACACCGCTACATTTCCGACCGTTTTCTTCCGGACAAGGCCATCGACCTGGTGGATGAGGCCTGCGCCCTGATCAAGACAGAACTGGATACCCTGCCGACCGAACTGGATGAACTGCAGCGGCGGATCATGCAGATGGAGATCGAGGAGGCTGCGCTGAAGAAAGAGACGGACCACGCCAGTGCCGAGCGGCTGGAAGCCCTGCAGCGGGAGCTTGCCGAACTGCGGGACGAATTCAACACGCAGAAAGCCCAGTGGGACAACGAGAAGAAGGATGTGGAACGCCTGTCCCAGCTGAGAGAACAGATCGAGGATCTGAACAAGCAGATTGAGCTTGCCAAGCGGGAATATGACCTGAACAAGGCAGCCCAGCTGCAGTACGGAGAACTTCCGAAGCTTCAGAAACAGCTGGAGCAGGAAGAAGAAAAAGTGAACTCGCGGGAAATGTCCCTGGTACATGAGAGTGTGACGGAGGAAGAGATCTCCCGCATCATCTCACGCTGGACCGGTATCCCCGTGGCAAAACTGACCCAGGGAGAACGGGCAAAGATCCTGGCCCTGGACGAGGAACTTCACAAACGCGTCATCGGACAGGATGACGGCGTCTCAAGGGTGACAGAGGCCATCCTGCGTTCAAAGGCGGGCATCAAGGATCCGTCCAAACCCATCGGATCGTTCCTGTTCCTGGGGCCGACCGGTGTCGGAAAAACGGAACTGGCCAAGGCCCTTGCGGAAAACCTGTTTGATGATGAACAGAACATGGTCCGCATCGACATGAGCGAATATATGGAGAAGCATTCCGTCTCCAGGCTGATCGGAGCGCCTCCCGGATATGTGGGATACGAGGAGGGCGGACAGCTGACGGAAGCCGTCCGCAGAAAACCGTACTCCGTCGTCCTGTTCGACGAGGTGGAGAAGGCACATCCGGACGTGTTCAATGTGCTGCTCCAGGTTCTTGACGACGGCAGGATCACGGATTCACAGGGAAGAACGGTGGACTTTAAGAACACCATTCTGATCATGACCAGCAACATCGGTTCTTCCTATCTTCTGGAAGGCATCCAGGAGGACGGAAGCATCAGTGAACATGCGCAGAACCTGGTCATGGAGCAGCTCCGCGCCGGGTTCAGGCCGGAATTCCTGAACCGGCTGGATGAGATCATCATGTTTAAGCCGCTGACCAAGGACAATATCGGGCAGATCGTTGACCTGATGATGCAGGACCTGAATAAGCGTCTGGCATCCCAGGAGATCCGCCTGGCTCTTACGCCGGCCGCGAAGGACTATATCATCGACGGCGGTTACGACCCCGTGTACGGTGCAAGGCCGCTGAAGCGGTTCCTGCAGAAGCATGTGGAGACCCTGGCCGCCAGAAAGATCCTGTCCGGAGACGTAGGGATGGGTGACACCATCACGCTGGATGTGCAGGACGGGAAGCTGACAGCCCGTTGATCAAACAGTCCGTACTGCTCTTTGTGAAAGAAGAGTTTCGGGATTGAAAAACAGTCTGGAGCCATCAGAATCAGATCTGATGGCTCCTTTTGTTTATACACTTTTGTTAAAACCAGCGCTGGCTTCGTGAAAGTATTAAGATTTTTTGAAGATTTTTTTTCGGTTTGTTTGTTTTTGACATCCAAAGAACCTTGTGATAGACTGAATTAAATGGATTTTTATGCTCAAAAAACAGCCGTGAGGCTGCGATGAGGTGATCAATGTGGACAAGTATGAATACAATCTGAAACTGGAAGAGATAGATAAACTGGTAGACCAGAAGGACTATGAAGAGGCTGCCAGGCTGGCGGATACCATTGACTGGAGGCGGGTGCGGAACGTCCGCACGCTGTGCCTCATCAGTGAGATCTACGAGGCGGCGAAACGCCCGGAAGACGCGAAAACGCTTCTGCTGAGGGCTTACCGCAGGGCGCCGAACGGCCGCACCATTTTATACCGTCTGGTCGAAATAACCACGGAACTGAAGCAGTATGACGAGGCCCTGGAATTCTATAACGAATATGTGCAGGTAGCCCCGCATGATAATTCCAGATATATTCTCAGGTACAAGATCTACCGCGGCAGAGGCGCGAAGGATTCCGAACTGATCGAGATCCTGGAAGAATACCTGGGACAGGAATATACCGAAAAATGGGCCTATGAGCTGGCGAAGCTGTACCAGCAGTCCGGTCAGACGCAGAAATGCCTTGCCACCTGTGACGACCTGGTACTGTGGTTCCACAGCGGCAAGTATGTCCGGAAGGCTCTTGAACTGAAGAAGAAATACGCTGCCCTGACACCGAAGCAGCAGGAGATCCTGGAAAAGGAACTGGCGGAACCGGAAGAAGAGCAGCTGCCGCCCCCGCAGCAGGAGGAAGCAGCTCCTGAAGGGGAAACAGCGGACGTCAAAGAGGAGTTCGGGACCATCAAACCGGACGGAGAGGTGATCACCGAGGCCATCATCGCCGACACGGAAAAAGAGATCGCCGACGAAGTGACGGCTCACAAAGAGGCGCAGGATGCGGCTCCGGATACAAATGAACAGCTGCAGCAGGCCACCCGGACAATGCCCGGAAAGCCGGAGATCGATGCGGCCAGAGCCGGCGCCGGGAAGGCGGAGATTACAGAGTCACAGAAGGAAACAGCAGATGCGGTAAAACCGGAAACAGAAGCTGTTTCAGAAACTGCGGAAGCAGAAGAAACCGCGGCACATACTGCGGCGGAAGGAATAAAAGCCGAAGCACGTTCTGCTGCGGAAGCATCTGCTGAGGAAAAGGCTGCAGCGATGCCGGAAGCGGAAGCTGCGGTTAAAGAGACGGAAAGTGCCGGCCTCGCCGCGGAAACAGAAAGCGAAGCTGACAGCGCAGAAGCAGCCGGCGGTGAAGCAGAAGAACCGGAAGACGGCAGCGCGGAAGCGGAGAGCGACGGAGGATTCGACGAGAAGAGCCTTCAGCTCGAGCTGGCCAGAAGCATGCGGGAGATCATCTCCGGCGTGACCAAGCAGCCGGAAACCGAGGAGGAGATCCCGGCTTATCCTGAGACCAGAAACCTGAAGGAGATGCCGAAGATCGAGCGGAGAGAGACCGCCGAGCCGGATGAACAGCGGATTTCCATTGATGATGTGCTTCTGTCCATGGGAGAGCACGGAAGAAAACTGGCGGAAGCGGTGAACCGGGAAAAAGAAAAGATCACGGTGACCAAAGCCGCGCAGGAGGAACTGTCAGATGCCCAGAAAGAGGCTCTGCAGTATTCCACAGACCCGGAGAAGGTCCTTCGCAAGCGCAAGAATCTTCCCACCTATCAGGAAGAAGGCAGGAAAGACATTTCTTCTTCCGTCAATCTGGAAGATGCCGTAAATGCGGTGACGGACCGGATGACAGAAGATGAACTGATGAAGAACGGCACTGCCGGAAAGACAGCGGAGAGCAGGCCGGCTGCCGAGACTTCAACAGATGCAGCAGCGGAATCTGCAGGTCAGAAATCCGCTCAGGAACTGCAGAAGACCCGCGAGTTTGATCCCGTAAAGCACGGCGGTATCCGCAATATTCTGAAGGAAAAGACCATCCGTATTCCGGTGGAAGAGGTGGCAAAAGAACGCTTCCGTTTCCTGCGCAGAAGAGAGCGGGAACATCTCGAGGAGAACATTCCGGAAGAGACAGTGAATCCGGTCCTTCCGAATGAAGAGGACATCATCGCGGCCGCAGAAGCAGTCGGGACAAAGGCTGCGGAGGAAGCCGGACAGGCACAGGCAGCGGCGGAAGCGGAAACCGCGCAGGTATCTGAGGCTGCCGGGGCTGTGGAAACAGCAGAAACTGCGGAGACAGCCGAAGAAGGATATGATGCGGCGGAGAACGAGGCGGCCGGAGAGTTCGAAGAACAGCAGGCAGCCGAAGAGGAAACCGCAGAAGAGATGACGGAAGAGACCGCAGCTGAAACGGATGCTGACGAGGAACCGTACGATGAAGCGGCAGAACAGTCTGCCGAAGAAGAGATGACGGACGAAGAGTACGATGAGTACGACGAGGAGCCGCTGGACGAGGCGGATATCCTTCCTCCGGACATCCGTCCGCTGTTCTACGGATTTACCGAGACGCCGGGTGTTGAGAAACAGATCTCCGATGCCATCTGGCAGGCAGCTGACCGCGGGGAGGACCGAACCTCCAGAAGCGGCAATATCCTGATCCTCGGGCCGCACTGCAGCGGCAAGACGACCCTTGCCATGAACCTGGCCAAGGCAGTTGCCCAGGAACGCGGGAATGATTCCATGAAGATCGCCAAGATCTACGCGGCGGACTTCAACAGAAAGGATATCGCTTCCACCATCGCCAAGATCGCCGGAGGCGCGCTGATCATCGAGGAAGCCGGAGACCTGGAGCCTTCAGCCATCGAACAGCTCACAACGGCCATGGAGTTCCGGACAGACCAGCTGCTGGTCATCCTGGAAGACGAGCAGCAGTATATTCACGACCTGCTGATGCGCCATCCCAGGTTCACCATGAAGTTTACCTCTCAGATCTATCTTCCGGTTTACGGCGCGGAGGAGCTGATCAGCTTTGCGCAGCTGTTCGCGAACGAGCAGGACTGCGTGATCAGCGAGGACGGAGAAGAAAAAGTACGCCAGAAGATCTCTGCCATTGCGGAGCAGGGCGAGACGGTCTCCCTTGCGGATATCAACGAAATGGTCAACCACGCGGTAGCCAGAAGCAGCAAGTTCCTGAGGAAGCTTACCATGGGCAAGAAGCGTTATGACGAGAATGATTTCATCGTTCTTTACGCAAAGGATTTCAAATAACAGAATGGAGGAGTGACAATGAAGCAGAATACGATCATCACCATCGGCAGACAGTTCGGAAGCGGCGGTCATGAGATCGGAAAGAAACTGGCGGAGGAGCTGGGCATCCCGTTCTATGACAAAGAGCTGATCAAGATCATGGCGAAAAAGAGCGGCCTGAACGAGAAGGTCCTGGAAAGCTATGATGAAAAACCGACCAACAGCCTTCTGTATTCCATCGTCATGGACGTTTATCCCTCCGTGATGTACAGCGGTCCGACCATCGACCAGCAGATCTATCAGGCCTGCTACGATGCCATCCGTCACGTGGCGGACGAAGGCTCCTGCGTCATCGTGGGACGCTGCGCCGACTATATCCTGCGGGATCATCCGGACCTGGTAAGCATTTTCGTGCATGCCGGAACCGATTTCCGCGCACAGCGCGTGAAGGCGGAGTACCAGCTTCCCGACGACAAGGTGCGGGACATGCTGGTGAAGACGGACAAGAAGAGAGCCAGCTATTACAACTTCCAGTCCGAAAAGAAATGGGGCGTAGCTTCCAGCTACAACCTGTGCATCGAGAGCGA
>CACZSG010000128.1 GCA_902783665.1 uncultured Lachnospiraceae bacterium
ACACCCCGAAAAACAGAAAGACCGCATGACCATAATGGTCACACGATCTTTCTGCGGGCAAATAGTTACTTATCACTATTAACCCTTCTGATTCCGGCTTTTTGCTTGCATTTTGTTCTCATTGTGATAATATGTGTTGTATGGAGGATACATAAGAGATGAAGACGAATGAGACGATTCAGAATCCATGCAGTACAAAGAAACTGGCAGTACTTCTGCGGACCTTCCTGCTCCTTGCCGTGCTTCTGGCCTTTGTTCCAAAGCCGGTCTGTGCAGCGTCCCAGCAGAAGGTGAAAGTCTATTTTGACGGAAAAGGCGGAAAAATCTCCTTCAAACAGAAGACGGTCGAATACAAAAAAGCCATCGGGGAATTGCCGACGGCCAAGGCCTCCGGCTATAAGTTCAACGGGTGGTATACGAGTAAAGGCAACCGGGTGACCGCCAGGACGAAGGTGGTCGTGAAAGGTTCCATCACACTGTATGCAAAGTGGACACCCACCAGCTACAAGGTCAGCTTCGCTGCCAACGGTGTCATCAAAAATGTGCCGGCCTCCTTTAATATTAAGCGGGGTTACGCCATCAAGCTGCCCTCGTGCAAAGAAAAGAATTTCGGAAGCTGGAACACAAAGGCGGACGGCAGCGGTACAAGCTACGCACCTGGCACCATTGTCAGAAACTTTGCGCCGAAGAGCGGACGGAAGGTCACCTTCTATGCCTCGCCTTTCCGCGGCAAGAACAACATCGCGAAGATCTATGACTATTTCCAGCGGCTCGGATATACAAAAGCTGCTGCGGCAGGCCTGGTGGGCAACCTGATGTATGAATCGGGCGGCGGCTACAAGGATGTGAAGCTGAACGCTGTGGAATACAGCACGGGGCGCGGGATTGGCATGTGCCAGTGGACGGACACCTACGACGCAAAGCGGAGAACGGCCTTCGTCAAATACTGTGCGTCCCAGGGGGAGAAGTGGCCGAACCAGAACCTGAAGGTACAGGTGGATTTCCTGCTGAAAGAAATAACCGGAAGGCAGTGGATGTTCACTGGCTTTCCGGGTTATTCGAAAAAGGCAAAAATGACTTTGAAACAGTTTAAGGCCTGTAAAAATGTTGCGCTGGCAACGGAAGCGTTCTGCGCCAACTTTGAGCGCCCCAGATATATTCATGCGAATCTGAAGGAGCGCATCAAAATGGCCAAATATGTGATGAAGAACTACTGATCCGTCTTCCGGGAAGAGGACCTTCCCGCCGGACCGGATCTGAAGAGGTTCAGTCCTGCTCCCACCGGCCGGAAGCGCCGCAGGGCAGTACCAGCCCGGAGGAGGTGACCGGAAGGCCGATCTCCTCGGAACGGGTATGTCCCCCGAAGGACTTCATGGCGGTGGACAGCATGTAGGTCAGCACCGCCGGCTGCAGGCCGGTGGTGTAGGAGTTCACCAGGAAAAAGAGCGGTTCTTTCGAGAGCAGCTGTGTACAGAGCGTGATCAGCGGGAAGATGGCTTCTTCGATCTTCCAGATCTCGCCCTTGGGCCCGCGGCCGTAGGAGGGCGGATCCATGATGATGGCGTCGTACTGGTTGCCGCGCCGGATCTCCCGTTCCACAAACTTGACACAGTCGTCTACCAGCCAGCGGATGGGTGCATCCGAGAGTTGGCTGGAGGCGGCGTTTTCTTTTGCCCAGCCGACCATGCCTTTGGACGCGTCCACATGGGTAACGGAGGCGCCGGCGGCCGCGGCGGACAGAGTGGCGCCGCCTGTATAGGCAAAAAGGTTCAGGACTTTCACCGGACGGCCGCAGCTGCTGATCTTATCCGCGAACCAGTCCCAGTTGACGGCCTGTTCGGGGAAAAGCCCCGTGTGCTTGAAACTGAACGGTTTCAGCTGAAAGGTCAGCCGGCTGCCTGTGACAAGCGGATAGGAAATGCTCCACTGGTCGGGCAGATCAAAGAATTCCCACTCGCCTCCGCCTCTGCTGCTGCGGTGATAGTGGCCGTTCGGGTGCTTCCAGGCGGGAAGGGTTTTCGGTGTATCCCAGATTACCTGGGGGTCCGGCCGGACCAGCTCATAGCGGCCCCAGCGTTCCAGTTTTTCTCCATCGGAGGTGTCCAGGACTTCATAATCCGTCCATCGGTCAGCAATCCACATAAATAAATATCAACTCCTGTAATTATTATTTCTCAGGACAGCGAATCTGCGTGTCCTGCGCGTGCTCCGTCATCGGAGCTTTTTTACTTTGTCTGGTCCTGCACATGTCCTGTCGGCGGGACTTTTTTATTTTGCCTGGTCCAGGTCTTTCCAGCGGAACCAGTAGGTGTAAAAATCTTCATATCCCAGGGAAGTGTAGAGGGATTTCGCGTGCTGGTTTCCTGCCACCACCTGAAGATAGGAGTAGCGGCAGCCGCGTTTTCCGGCCTCTGTCAGAATGGCGGAACAGATGGACCGGGCATAGTGTTTCCGCCTGCAGCCCGGTTCCACGTAGATCGCATATAACCCGGCGTATCCCCGGTCGATGATGCCGAGTCCGGAAGCGGCCATCCGGCCGTCCTGCTCCACGCTTGCCACGATGGTCTCCTTCGGAATGGATTTATACATGGATGGAACAATGCGCCGGAGGACTGGGTTGACAGTTCCGTTCAGCCGGAACAGGCCCTGGATCCATTCGTCCGAGATGGTGTCCCGAAGAGAGACCGTCACGTCGTCCGGATAGTCGATCCAGGAGGGAAGTCCGGAATTCCGGCCGTAGAATTCGTATTCCTCGGAAAGACGCTTCAGAGGGTTGAAAAACGGGCCGTTCAGATCCAGCAGCATGACCTCGGTGGTATGGCGGATCTGATATCCGCGGGACTGCAGAAGACGGTCGAAGGACGGATCCAGCAGGGGGTTGATCTTGAAGCTGGAGGGCGTCCGGTAATTTCTGTAGACGGATTCGCAGTAGTCGATCTTCTCGTCGGCGGGAAGGTCGGAGGGGCCTACCTGTTCCACGCTGTTGGTGCGGTAGGTGTAGTTATGGGAAAAGCGGATCAGCCACCCGTCGTAAAGCTCTATCTTGTGGGATGGCCACGCGTTCAGGGAAAGCTCCTCGATAAGCCGTATCTCTTTATCTCTTGAAGCCCCGGTAAAAGGAATCTGGGACAATGTGCCACCTCCATGTCAGCTGAAAAAATCCGGGTCAATATGCCGCCTCCGTGTCAGAAGGCGTCAGTCAGATCGTCTGTAACAAGAGGTGTGGTAAGATGCAGACGCAGGCCTTCGTTTTCCAGCGCGCTGTCGGAAAGAACCTGGAGCACCCGCTCTCCGTACCCGTCCGCCTGGTCGGTGTCAAGAACCACGATCTCGGCGTCATCCATTTCCGTCAGGCAGTCATGCAGGGCATCTAGGTTCCTGCCGTAGTATTCGGGCAGGGGAAGGCGTTCTGTCAGATGGTCATGCGCGCTGTCTCTCTGGTTGAGTTTCTTCATATATAATACAGCTGTTATCTTTGCCATTTTTTATTCCTCCCCGTACAGCAGCTCAAAGGTCTCGTAATGGTCATCGGTGTAATAGATGAGTCCGTCATCGGAATAGATGATGCGTTTGGCGTTTCTGCGGCCGCCGGTAAAGTCAATGTCGCATTCGTAGTAGCTGCGGCCTTTTTTGACAGGGAGCAGCTCTTCGTAGTTTCCGAAGTAATCGCCGCCGATGCTTTTTCCGGGAGCGACCTTGTTCAGATTTCCTTCACTGGAGACCCAGCCCAGTTTCTTTGCTTCCTTTTTTGTGATATAATTCTCCGGCAGGTGACCGAACTGGTTCAGGTATGCGGCCACTTCCTCTTTGGAAGTGTAGGTACCGTCTTCATATACGGTAACTTCTTCGTCATCATTGTCGGTGTTTCCGGCAGGGGACTGTTCGTCATCGCTGCCGGTGTCTCCGGCGGGAACCTGCGCGTCATCGGAATCATCATCTTCAGGTTCTGCATCTTCGCCGGTCCAGATCAGGTCCAGCAGATCTCCCAGGCTGGTGGCCCTGACCGTGTGTGCGCCTGCGATCCGAAGCCCCTCCGGACGAAGCCCGGCAAAGAGGCCGAAGAGCAGCAGCAGAGAAAACAGGGTGATTTTCAGACGCTTCATTATTTTGTTCATATCATACACTCCGTTTCATATTAAAATAGACGGAACCCGGAAGCCGGTATCCCGTGTGCCCTGATTTTTGACCTTGTAATCATACCATGAAAAGGAATCCAAATACAAGGATGGGGCCTGTACGGATTGTATTAAAAAAAATACAAAAAAATCCTCTTGTATTTCATAATCCTACCTGCTATACTAGTTGAGCTGTGACATGATAGCTGTGAAGCGTGAGGTTGCTGCAGGAAGCTGCAGGTTTTCCGTGGAGCGAATGTCAAGTTATAAAACTGGCGACAAGTCACTGTACAAAATGCAAATACAGCAGTCCTTTGGGAAATAAAGGAGCCGTGTGTGCATGACACACCCGGTTAGATGTACAGTCACCGCTTGTCTCACTACAAAAGTGCGAATAAGGAGGCGACTTTTTTTATGGCAAGTCAGGTAATGAGAATCACACTCAAAGCGTATGACCACACTCTGGTGGATGCATCCGCAAAGAAAATCATCGACACTGTAAAGAGAACCGGATCTCAGGTGAGCGGACCTGTACCGCTTCCCACCAAGAAGGAAGTAGTTACGATCCTTCGTGCTGTTCACAAGTACAAAGATTCCAGAGAACAGTTCGAGCAGAGAACACACAAGAGACTGATCGATATCATCGCGCCGACACAGAAGACCGTGGACGCTCTGTCCAGACTTGAAATGCCGGCAGGTGTTTATATTGATATCAAGATGAAAACAAAGTAATCAGACAAGAAGCAAATCCTATCTCAGCCGGATAAGATATGAGACTGCGTCCTGCAGGAAGAAAGATCAGCCTTCCCGAATGCGGCGCGGCACATACATTGTCCCTGTTTGCTAGGATGATCGCATAAGCGATCCGCTGTAGAAAAACAGGAGGTATCAAAAATGAAGAAAGCGATTTTAGCCACAAAAGTCGGAATGACCCAGATCTTCAGCGAAGACGGCGTTCTGACACCGGTAACCGTTCTTGCTGCAGGCCCCTGCGTGGTAACACAGGTAAAGACCGTTGAAAACGACGGTTACAGCGCAGTACAGGTTGGTTTCGTCGACAAGAGAGAAAAACTTGTCTCCAAGCCCCAGAAGGGTGCTTTTGACAAAGCCGGTGTTTCCTACAAGAGATATGTCAGAGAGCTGAAGCTGGACGATGCTGAATCCTATGCAGTTGCACAGGAGATCAAGGCAGATATGTTCCAGGCTGGCGACAAGATCGACGCAACGGCAATCTCCAAAGGTAAGGGATTCCAGGGCGCGATCAAGAGACACGGACAGTCCAGAGGACCGATGGCTCATGGTTCCAAATACCATCGTCATGCAGGTTCCAACGGTGCATGCTCCGATCCGAGCCGTGTATTCAAGGGCAAGAAGATGGCCGGTCACATGGGACATGTACAGGTAACGGTGCAGAACCTCGAAGTAGTAAGAGTAGATGCTGAGAACAATCTGCTTCTTGTAAAAGGAGCTGTTCCCGGCCCGAAGAAAGCACTGGTAACTGTAAAGTCAACAGTGAAGTCCGGTAAATAAGCCTGAACACGGGAAAGGAGGAACACTTAGATGGCAAACGTAGCAGTTTATAATATGGAAGGCAATGAAGTCGGCACGCTTGAGCTGAACGACGCAGTGTTCGGCGTAGAAGTGAACGAGCATCTGGTTCATCTCGCAGTAGTGCAGCAGCTTGCAAATAACCGTCAGGGAACACAGAAAGCCAAGACCCGCGCCGAAGTTTCCGGAGGCGGAAAGAAACCGTGGAGACAGAAAGGAACCGGTCATGCAAGACAGGGTTCAACGAGAGCTCCGCAGTGGACCGGCGGCGGCACGGTATTCGCACCGGTTCCCAGAGACTACAGCTTCAAGATGAACAAGAAGGAAAAGAGAGCTGCTCTGAAGAGCGCCCTTACTTCCAGAGTTCAGGAGAACAAACTGATCGTTCTCGACGAGCTGAAGCTTGACGCGATCAAGACAAAGAATTTCCAGAAGGTGCTTGACAACCTGAAGGTTTCCAAAGCTCTTGTGGTGCTGAATGACAATGATCAGAACGTGGTCCTGTCCGCACGGAACATTCCGGAAGTTAAGACAGCCCAGATCAACACTCTGAATGTGTTTGATGTTCTGAAATACAATACGGTTGTTGTTACAAAGGCAGCTGTAGCAAGCATCGAGGAGGTGTACGCATAATGGCAGACGTAAGATATTACGACGTACTTCTGAAACCGGTGATCACCGAGAAAAGCATGAGCGAGATGGCTGACAAAAAGTACACATTCCTCGTTCATACAGACGCTACCAAGACTCAGATCAAGGAAGCGGTTGAAAAGATGTTTGAAGGAACCAAGGTGGCCAGTGTCAACACCATGAACATGAGCGGCAAGACAAGAAGACGCGGCCTGGTTTACGGAAAAACAGCAAAGACCAAGAAAGCGATCGTTGCTCTGACAGAGGACAGCAAAGAGATCACATTCTTCGAGGGTCTTTAATAGAGCGGGCTGAGGCCCCCAGCAGTCCGCAGCGGAACGTCACCGGTTCCGCAAAAGAACGCGGACATGCCTTATCAGCTGAGAAGCTGGATAACGAATATCGAAAGGAGATTTCATAATGGGAATCAAAGTATATAATGCGTATACTCCGTCAAGAAGACATATGACCGGTTCCGACTTCGCAGAAGTTACGAAGAAGACACCGGAAAAATCCCTTCTTGCATCCAAGAAGAAAAACGCCGGACGCAACAATCAGGGTAAGATCACTGTGAGACATCACGGCGGCGGAAACAGACAGAAATACAGAATCGTAGACTTCAAGAGATACAAAGACGGTATCCCCGCAACTGTAATCGGTGTTGAATACGATCCGAACAGAACAGCAAACATCGCTCTGATCTGCTATGCAGACGGACAGAAAGCATACATCCTTGCGCCGCAGGGCCTGACAGACGGCATGAAGGTCATGAACGGACCGGAAGCCGAAGTCAGAATCGGAAACTGCCTGCCGCTGAACAACATCCCGGTTGGTACCATGGTACACAACATCGAGCTGTATCCGGGACATGGCGGACAGCTGGTCCGTTCCGCAGGAAACGCTGCGCAGATGATGGCTAAAGAAGGCAAATACGCAACTCTCAGATTACCGTCCGGAGAGATGAGAATGGTTCCTCTGAACTGCAGAGCGACCATCGGTGTTGTGGGCAACGGCGATCACAACCTGGTAAATATCGGTAAAGCAGGAAGAAAGCGCCACATGGGCATCCGTCCGACCGTCCGCGGTTCTGTCATGAACCCGAACGACCATCCGCATGGTGGTGGAGAAGGTAAGGTTGGTATCGGTCGTCCCGGCCCGAGCACTCCTTGGGGCAAGCCTGCTCTTGGTCTGAAGACCAGAAAGCATAAGAAGGCTTCCGATAAACTCATCGTAAGAAGAAGAAACGGTAAAGCATAAGGAGGTTAAACCATGGCTCGTTCATTGAAAAAAGGACCTTTTGCTGACGAGAGTCTGTTAAAGAAGGTAGATGCCCTGAACGCATCAGGAAGCAAGCAGGTCATCAAGACCTGGTCCCGCCGTTCTACGATCTTCCCGCAGTTTGTCGGACATACGATCGCAGTTCATGACGGAAGAAAACATGTACCGGTATATGTTACTGAGGACATGGTAGGCCATAAGCTTGGCGAATTCGTTGTTACCAGAACCTACAGAGGTCACGGAAAAGACGAGAAGAAATCAGGCGTTCGCTAAGACTTTTTTGAAGTGGTGGCCGCTGAATCAAACAGAGCAGGCGGGTGAAGACCCGACCTTGAAGGAAGGAACGAAACGGATCCGGACGCAATGGTCCGGACCGGTTCCTGAACCAT
The DNA here is from genome assembly GCA_902783665.1 of uncultured Lachnospiraceae bacterium. Lineage (GTDB taxonomy): Bacteria > Bacillota > Clostridia > Lachnospirales > Lachnospiraceae > Choladousia. The sequence continues at coordinate 7,961 of CACZSG010000128.1, forward strand.
CGTGAATACAGGAAAGGAGGATCCTATCCATGGCAAAAGGACATAGATCCCAAATTAAGAGAGAAAGAAATGCGCAGAAGGATACAAGGCCGTCAGCCAAGCTTTCCTACGCGCGTATATCCGTGCAGAAAGCATGCTTCGTGCTTGACGCCATCAGAGGCAAAGATGTGCAGACCGCACTTGGCATCGTAACTTACAATCCCAGATATGGATCAGAAATTATCGCCAAACTGTTGAAATCAGCCATCGCTAACGCTGAGAACAACAATGGCATGAATGCCGAGAACCTTTACGTAGAAGAATGCTACGCAAACAAGGGACCGACAATGAAGAGAATCAGACCGAGAGCACAGGGCCGGGCTTACAGGATCGAAAAGAGAATGAGCCACATTACTATCGTTCTGAATGAGAAATAAGGAGGACAATCATGGGACAGAAAGTTAATCCACACGGTCTTAGAGTCGGTGTCATCAAAGACTGGGATTCAAAATGGTACGCAGAGGCTGACTTTGCGGACTGCCTGGTAGAAGACTACAACATCAGAAAATTTCTGAAGAAGAGACTGTACAGCGCAGGCGTCTCCAAGATTGAAATCGAGAGAACGAATGACCGTGTGAAGGTTACAATTCATACCGCTAAGCCGGGTGTTGTCATCGGTAAGGGCGGCGCAGAGATCGAAAAACTGAAAGCAGAGCTCCAGAAACAGGTTTCCAGGAAGCTGCTTGTTGATATCAAAGAAATCAAGAGACCGGACAGAGACGCACAGCTGGTTGCTGAAAACATCGCTTCCCAGCTTGAGAACCGTGTATCCTTCCGTCGTGCCACCAGATCTGCTATGGGCAGAACCATGAAAGCCGGCGCTCTGGGCATCAAGACCGCAGTCGGAGGACGTCTTGGCGGAGCTGATATTGCCCGTACAGAGTTCTACAGCGAAGGTACTATTCCGCTTCAGACACTGAGAGCAGACATCGACTATGGATTCGCAGAAGCAGATACCACCTACGGCAAGGTTGGCGTTAAGGTATGGATCTACAAGGGCGAAGTACTTCCATCTAAAAAAGAAGGGAGCGATAAGTAATTATGTTAATGCCGAAGAGAGTTAAACGTCGTAAACAGTTCCGCGGTTCCATGAGAGGAAAAGCGTTAAGAGGAAACACGATCTCCAACGGAGAATACGGTCTGGTGGCCACAGAGCCCTGCTGGATCCGTTCCAATCAGATCGAGGCAGCCCGTGT
>CACZSG010000129.1 GCA_902783665.1 uncultured Lachnospiraceae bacterium
CCCTTCAGCTTTTTAAAGGTGGCGCTGAAGTAATGCGGATCGTTGTACCCGGAAGCGTAGGCGACCTCAAAACTCTTCATATCCGTCGTCATAAGAAGCTCGCAGGCCCGTTCCATCCTTTTGCCGATCAGGTATTCAATGAAGGTCATGCCCATCTCATGGGAAAACAGCGTCGAGAACCGGTTCGGGCTGAGACCGGCATAGGCGGCCGTGCTCTGGAGCGACATGGAACCGTCGGTAAAATTTTCGTCGATATAGGAAAGGGCGTTCTTTATGATCTGGTCATTTCTGTTGGAGGCGCTTGCATCACGCTGGCGGATGACCTCCTCCAGGTAGCGCGTCAGATACATTTTTGAGATCTCCGGGGATGTCAGAGCGCCAATCACCTTATTGATGTCGCCGGCGCTGTCGTTCACCTCCTGCGGGTCCCTTCCCATGTCTTTGAGAAAGCGGACCATGGAAAAATAGCAGTCCATCGTCAGATAGTTCAGGAACAGGATCGAAGAGGCGTTGGCCTCCCCGATGGAGGAGAAGGCATCCTCTACAAAATCCCCTGCTTCCTGCAGGGTCCCTGTGCGCATAAAGTTCTCCCAGATGCTGCGAAGATTTCCCTTCTGCAGGGCTTCGTCGGTATCGATCGGCATTGGATTGTCGTTGGAAAGCAGCTGATGAAAAGGCACATCGGAGGTCACTACCCGGTCCGCCGGCAGGAAAAAACGGCTGGACGCTGCCCGGTATGCCTCATGATATACCTGGTGGATCTGGCTGAGATGGCTGACCACTCTGCCCAGACTGATAAAATAGTGAAGCTGCCCCGTCCCTTCAAGAAAAGAAGCCGCCTTGTCGCGGATGCATCCGGTCAGTTCCAGAATCTCTTCTGAAGTTTTTCCGGCCAGCAGCACAGCCACGCTGTCCATGCTGTGCTCAAAGACATAATACCCTTCTGCCTCCTCGGAGATGAGCCCGAACATCTCATCCGTCTTTTCCTGGTCGCGGTTATTCTCCTCGGGAATAACATACAGAAGAAGGAGGCCGTAATACGGTGCCCCGATCTTAAGGCCCATCTCGTCCGCCTTCTCAAGAATGTCATGAGAGCTCATGCCCCCGGAGATAAGCATTTTGAACAGCCTGCGCCTGTTATGCTCGGATTTTTCCCGGCGTTCCTCCGCCAGCCAGTCGATCCGCTCCTCTTTTTTCTGTTTCTCTTCCTCCACCCCGGCGGCAAGCTTTTCAATGACCTCCCGGAGTTTCCTGGGCGTGATCGGTTTCAGCAGATATTCCGTCACGCCGATCCTGAGGGCCTCCTGGGCATACTCAAATTCGCTGTAGCCGGAAAGGATGACGATCCGGGTGTCCGGGAGTTCTCTGCGGATCAGGCCTGCCAGCTGCAGACCGTCCATGAAGGGCATCTTGATATCCGTTATCACGATATCCGGCTTCTGTTCCAGGATCACCGGCCAGGCAAGCTCACCATCTCCGGCCTCTCCGCAGAATTCAACCCCGATCTCCTCCCAGGGAATGTTTCTTTTAATGCCTTCCCGCATGGCGATCTCATCTTCCGCCAGAAATAATTTCACCATAGTACAATCTCTCTATACTTTCTTATTGAATTCCACCAATATTACTACTGGTCTTAAGCTCTCTCTATCAATTTGAATTCCACCAATATTGCTGGTTTTAAGCTCTCTCCATCAATACGTCCGGGCGTCGATGACTTCTTCCGTCACCATAGTGACCGGGAAGGTCTCACCGCGCACACTTACCTCCGCCGGCTCTGCCTGGGCGGAAAACTGTTCCTCATTTACATACTGTCTTTCCGGTACCTCTTCGCCCCTCTCGATCTTCTGGATCAGCTGGGTAAGAAGCGGACCGTACTGCGGCGCGCATTCCGTGTTGACTGCGATCTGTCCGTCCATCGTCATGGCGAGGCCATTGTGGGTCGCATCGAAAGACATCACCAGGATCTCCCCGGCAGCAAGGTCCGTGCCCGGGGTCCGGCCCGCTTCGCGGATGGCGTCGATGGCGCCGTAGGCCTCGTTGTCATTTTCACAGTAGACGACTTCTATCTCCTCACCG
>CACZSG010000130.1 GCA_902783665.1 uncultured Lachnospiraceae bacterium
GAAAGAGCGTCATAGCCGGTGGCGCTGATGCACTGGATGATCTTTTCATGGTCCAGAGGCTGATCAGACAGGATAACGGTTTCGTTTTTGCTTCTGGAAGAGGTCACCTTCTTCACCGGGAAGGCAGCCCGGACGGCATCGTTGATGTGGGATTCACACATGGCGCACATCATTCCCTGAACGGATACGGTTGTTTTGATCATAACAGGTTCCTTTCTGAAACTGAAAAGGAGACGCGTAAAATGCGCCTCCTTTTTTTACTTGTGTCTGTGGCAGCTTCCGCTCATGGGGCAGGAGGCACAGCCGCTGCCGCAGGAGGATCTTCCGTGTTTCCGGTCCGAGATCAGCTGCCTTACAATGAGGACGACAATGCAGACCAGGACAAGGAATACCAGAATGCTTCCCAGGTTCTCCGAGATCCAGCGCATCTGTCACACCTCCTTTTTCTTTGAATGCCGGCAGGCAGGGCACGCCGGCATAAGTACATTTCTGATTAAATGTTTACTGTTTCAGTGTTGTTGCTTCCTGATATTTGCGGAAGAACAGCATGTATACCATGGCGCAGAGAATAGCGATGCCTGCGATCAGGCCGATCACGTTGACATTGCCGGTGAACAGGCCGCCGATCTGATAGATCATCAGAGATACCGCATAGGCGAAACCGCACTGCCAGGCGATGGCGAACCAGGTCCAGCGCGCGTTGTTCATCTCGCGGCGGATCGCTCCGATGGCTGCGAAGCACGGTGCGCACAGCAGGTTGAAGGCAAGGAAGGAATAGCCGGCAAGCTTCGTGAAGGAGGCAGCAAGGTTTGCGTATGCTTCCGTTCCGCCGTAAAGCGTGCCCATGGTGCCTACAATGTTTTCCTTGGCGATCAGACCGGTGATGGATGCCACAGCAGCCTGCCATCTGCCCCAGCCAAGCGGTGCGAAGATCCAGGCGATCGCGTTTCCGAACGCTGCAAGGATGGAACGGTCGAGTTCTTCTTCCTCGAGCATTCTGAAACCGCCGTCAGCGAAGCCGAAGCGGCTGAGGAACCATACAAGGATAGTGGAAAGCAGGATGATGGTACCTGCCTTCTTGATGAAACTCCATCCGCGCTCCCACATGGAACGGAGGACGTTGCCGACGGTCGGCCAGTGGTAAGCAGGAAGCTCCATGACGAAGGGAGCAGGGTCGCCTGCGAACATCTGGGTCTTTTTCAGGATGATGCCGCTGATGATGATGGATGCCATGCCAAGGAAGTAGGCACTGGTGGCTACCCAGGCAGAGCCTCCGAAGATGGCCCCCGCGATCATGGAGATGAAGGGAATCTTGGCGCTGCAGGGGATGAAGGTGGTCGTCATGATGGTCATACGACGGTCACGCTCGTTCTCGATGGTACGTGAAGCCATGATTCCGGGAACGCCGCAGCCGGTTCCGATCAGCATCGGGATAAAGGATTTTCCGGAAAGACCGAATCGGCGGAAGATCCTGTCAAGGACAAAGGCGATACGGGCCATGTAGCCGCAGGCTTCCAGGAACGCAAGCAGAAGGAACAGTACCAGCATCTGGGGAACGAAACCGAGTACGGCACCGACACCGCTCACGATACCATCCAGGATCAGGCCTTTCAGCCATTCAGCCGTATTCAGCTTGTCCAGGGCGCTTTCGACCAGGGCCGGAATGCCGGGGATCCAGGTTCCGTAAGCAGCAGGATCGGGAGCGCCGACTTCGGACTTATAACCTTCTTCGGTGCTCAGATATTCATCGACTGCCGCTGTAAGGACATCTTTTCCGGTGTCCGGATGTTCCTCTGTCGCCAGAGTCTCTTCATCTTGCGTAATATAGGTAATGGACGCGTCGTCCGGAACAGCTGCAAGGAGAGCTTCCATGGAGCCTTCCGGGTCTTCCTCGTCAAGTTCTGTACCATATGCTTCGGCGAAGGCTTCAATGATCTGATCGGTATCGCCGTAGCGTTCAGCGGCTGCTTCGTATTCGGGGGTTCCTTTGCCGAACAGATGATATCCGTCGCCGAACAGTCCGTCGTTGGCCCAGTCGGTCGCGGGAGCACCTACACCTACCATAGCGATCCAGTATACCGCGAACATGATCGCTGCGAAGATGGGCAGACCCAGCCAGCGGTTGGTGACCACCTTGTCGATCTTGTCGGAGGTGGAGAGGGCACCGGCATTATGTTTCTTGTAGCAGGATTTCAGGATCTGGGCGATATAGACATAGCGCTCGTTGGTGATGATGCTCTCCGCGTCATCGTCCAGTTCGGATTCTGCTGCGGCAATGTCCTTTTCGATATGGCTCAGGGTATCAGCCGGGATATGCAGCTGCTCCATCACCTTGTCGTCCCGCTCAAATACCTTGATGGCGTACCAGCGCTGCTGTTCTTCCGGAAGGCTGTGTACCACGGCTTCTTCGATATGGGCGATGGCATGTTCCACCGGACCCGAGAAGGTGTGCTGCGGAACGGTCTTTTCATTTTCAGCCGCATGAATGGCTGCTTCCGCCGCCTGCATGACGCCGGTCCCTTTCAGCGCGGAGATTTCCACCACCTTGCAGCCCAGCTGACGGGAAAGCTCTGCTGTGTTCAGCTTGTCGCCGTTCTTCTGAATGATATCCATCATGTTGATGGCTACCACCACGGGAATGCCCAGCTCGACCAGCTGCGTGGTCAGATACAGGTTACGCTCCAGGTTTGTGCCGTCAATGATGTTCAGGATGGCGTCGGGGCGCTCCGTGATCAGGTAATTACGGGCGACCACTTCCTCCAGTGTATAGGGAGACAGGCTGTAGATTCCGGGAAGGTCCGTGATCACAACACCGTCGTGTTTGCGAAGTTTTCCTTCCTTTTTTTCGACTGTTACACCAGGCCAGTTTCCGACGAACTGATTGGACCCCGTCAGCGCGTTGAACAGGGTGGTCTTTCCGCTGTTCGGGTTCCCGGCCAGGGCAATTCTGATACTCATTTCATGTTCCTCCTCTTACTGATGAAATTAGAGCCTTCTAACCATCATCTATAAAAAATTATTCAACCTCGATGCTCTCGGCATCCGCCTTCCGAAGGGAAAGCTCATAGCCGCGAACGGTGATCTCAATGGGATCTCCCAGCGGAGCTACCTTGCGGACAGCTACTTCTACGCCTTTGGTGATGCCCATATCCATGATCCTGCGCTTAACGGCGCCTTCTCCGTGGATCTTCTTCACTTTAGCCGTACTTCCTACAGCCACATCACGTAATGTACTCATCTCTACCTCCTGTCAGATCATGATCCGGCGCGCCATTTCATCATTGATGGCAACGCGGGATTCTTTCACCTTTACGATCACATTGCCGTCCAGCGACGTGATCACCGTTACCTGTCCGCCCACGACAAAGCCGAGGTTTTCCAGGTGTTTTTTGACGGCGGCATTGCCGCCGATCTTGCGGATGATGTTCTCCTCGCCGGGAGTCGCAAAACTCAACGGTATCATCCAAGGCCCCCTTTTCTTTTTCTCCGGATGGAAGAGTTTGCTCCGGTAGAAATGTATCAGTGATGATTAGTCTTATCTAATCTGCCGCTATATTATAGTTGCATTCATCTAACTTGTCAACCGGGAACCGTCGTTTCTGTTTTCGGCATCAGGAACCGGGAGTTTTCGCTTTCAACACCGGGAACCGGGCA